>JANNGQ010000665.1:0-5355 GCA_031403975.1 Planctomycetota bacterium | reverse complement strand
GTTCGCCGGAATCTTCAACAGCGACTCGCAGCACCTGATGACGCGACAAACACCGAGTCAGCGTGACGCGGGCGTTCCCAGCAGACGGCCAGATCGATTCAGATTTCCGGGCCAGCTTTGCCGCGGAAGCAAACTGATTCTGCTGAAGAGTCTGACTCGCCTGGTCCATCAGGTCTGCCGCCAGGGCCTGCATCCGGCTGTTTGACTGGGCTACGAGTTCATGATCCGGAAAGACTCTGCGGACTCGTTCAATCAGATAGCGTGCCCGGTGGAATTCCTCTTTCGAAAATGCCTCGTCAATCATCGGTGCTACGATCTGTCCCACCCGGGGACGCAGCTCCGGATTGTTGATATTGCGTACGGCAACTTCATCCAGCAGCGCCAGCGCGGCGTAGGTGTCCCCCGCCGCGGCACGCTGAGTGGATTCCAGCAGCATCAGGCGCTCGAAGCGCGGGACGGAGTTCTCCCATTTCGGGATCTCGATCTCCACCCTGAGCAGGACCTCGTAGGCCTTGCGGATGTCTCCGGCTGTGAGCAGTTCGTCGACACGCTGCAGCATCAGATCTTCGAACAGAATGATGCGATCGATCTGGTTGACCGGCAGGTTGTACTCGGTCACAAAATCGCCCGGCAGAGTGACCAGGACTCGCTGAAGCTCGTTCAGCCGAATCACTTTCTGCTCACGTTCTTCGGAATTCTGCGGCTTCGAATTGTCCACCTTTTTGTATTCCTCAGCCAGCGCCTTCAATGTGTCGGGCCTGGGAAAGATCGGATTCACGACGATCACGCGGCGCTCGGCCCCCGCCTGATTCACGAGCACGACCCAGTCGAACTCTTTGTCTTCTTCATCGGCTTTCAACAGGTCTTCGGCCGATGGCAGCTGCATGTCCGTCAGCGTCGGCAGCTCTGCCTGCTGGACCTTTTCCTCGTCGCCGGCGACCGTCAAGCCGTGCAACAGCAAGACACATATCAACGCGAAGTGTGTCACTCTCATTGTGACAGCCCCGGGTCCACGATGTAGAGGCTGCCATCCAGTCCCACGACGAGCATCTGTCCGTTGATCAGCACAGGACCGTACTGCAGAGCCTGACCCAGCGATCGAGAGATTTCCGTTGCCGCGCCATTCGCGTCTAGACGGATCAGAAGGCCGTCGCTGCGACCAGCCAGGAATCCTCCCTCTGGCAATGCGACCGGAGCTCCCGTCAGGGTGTAACCATCGAGGCTGATCGAAGCGGTCTGCGGCAGCGAGTTGTCGATGTGAAACACCTTAACTTCCCGATTGGCGACTTCAACGAACACATGCTCGCCCGTCACTCTCGGAGATGCGGCCGGCACACCGCCAAGGTCGGCCTCGGCCAGGATTTCCAGAGTAGATGCCTGCATCAGCAGGAGCTTGCCTTCCGCGGTGGCCACAAACAGGAAGCCGTTCGCCGCAGCAGGCGGAACCTCCACAATCTGCGGAATCTTCGTTACACTGACTTCGGCCAGCTGCGGTTTCGGTGTCGCCCGGTATTCGACGCGGACAAACTGGTTGTCGCCGGTGACTGCCAGCACCTGAGTACCAGACAGCGCCGTAAGCGACTTCCAGGGCTGCTGCTGATCCCGCGTTTTTGATGACTGGAAATCTGCCGATGGTGTGCCTCCCGCCGTTGCGGAAATATGCAGTCGCCCGGACATGGCAAACACCACGCCGCCGTCGATCGCCACCGGCGGTACCTGAGGAACATCTGGCAGGGGCCATTTTCGTTCCAGTTGTCCGGTCGTGGTAAAGGTCCACATCGACGGTTCGGGAGCTCCGCACCACGCGGCCGGACGTCCATCCTGCAGCACCAGACCTTCGACGGAGGACGCCAGTTTATCAGGCAACCGAAACCGACTGATCGAATCGACCGCGAAGCCGCCTTTCGCAACATCCGAGAGCGGCACTCGATAAGCTTCACCGTAATCTGCGATCGCCAGCAGAGACTGTCCGCCGGCAGCGGGCGCGACGGCCACGAGACGGGAACCAAGTACCGTTCGCCAGGTGCCTTTCATCTGCTCACGATCCGCGCGGGTAAAGAACACGGATGATGACTGAGCTGTCGCGCTGGTCAGGAACATCGTCTGATCTTCGCCCGCAGTTGCCTGGTCCGACGTGCCGGGGCGCTGAGCGGATTTGCTGGTGAGGAAGATGGCTTCGTCGGCAAACTGAATCGGCTGCACATGAACGCCTTCCGCCGTGATGCCGGAATCCAGCAGAATCGTGTTGGTCCGAGTCTGGAATTTGCGCAGATCGCGGCCTCCCAGCCAGAGCTGACCGCCCGGTCCGGCCAGCAGAAACATGCGAGTCTGGATGCCTTCTTCCAGCTGGTTTGCTCCGACTTTGGAAAGTGGCGGCTGGCTGGCTTCATCGGCCACCCGGAACGCCGTGATTCGCTGAGGAGTGGAGGGCACGAACAGCTCGTAGCCGCGCAGCAGGCAGGGGTCGTGGATCTGTCCGTCGACCGAATCCGAAGCGACGACACTCACCTGTCCGGCGTCGTTCATCTGCAAAGTCTGAATCCGAGCTGCCTCGGCTGTGGCGTTGTCACAGAGCAGATAATAGCGCCCGGCGGAGAGCATGGGTACTTTGACGCTGCCGGCCTGATGCGGAATCTGCGACACAGCCATGCAGCCGAACGGATTGACGGCAATTGTGTAGACCAGCACCTGATCGCCGGGGATCACCAGTTTCTGTTCATCGCTGGAGAAAGTCGGCGGCCCGATCACTGGCTGTGAGAATCTGAGCTTCGCAATCGCGCGACCGCTGTCGACGGAGATCTGCCAGAGTTCATTTGCCCTGGTCGTCACATACATCATCGTGTCGGTTTTCATCAACGGTGCGGAGGTCGGACGGCTCTCGCAGTTCTGGCGCCACTTCAGGCTCCCGTCCTTCTGGGACAGCAACTGCAGCTCTTCTGTCAGCGTACTGTAAACGAGCACACCCGGTTCTGACCCTTTGACCGGGATCGGGGCAAAGGGTGAGTCGACTCCGATCGCTCTTCGCCACAGGGGATCTCCGGTATCCGCATCCACAGCAAAACAGCTGTCGATTCCGACCGAGAACACAGCCCGGCCCTGTGACACGACATCGGTCACAGCTCTGGTTCGCAGGGTTAGCGCCAGCGACAAAGTTTCATGCACTTCGGGACTCGGTCCCAGCGCGTCCTTGCCGATGTCCGTCCGGACCACGAGTTCTTTTTCTTTGGCAAGGATGTCCTGCAGGACCTTCACTACGCCCTTGTCAGTTTCCAGCGCTTTGTACTTGTCAATCAAAGCCGACCGCGTCTGAATCGCACCGACGGTATCACCAGCGCTCATCTGCTGCGTGATCTGACTGAATGTGGCGTCAAAATCGTACTTCTTGGCGACTGCCGCCTCGCCCAGTCTTTGGCGATCCTGCAGCTGTTTCAGACGTTCCGGCTTGAGTTCTTCTTCACCCGCAGAATACCGGATGAGAATCTGCAGTGATTCTTTGCTGACATCCAGCGCCGATTGTTCCTGGGCAATCTCTGCCATACGCGCACCGGCGAAGGTCAGCCGATCGGCGTAGCGACGGATTTCGTCCTTGAGGTCAGCGAACCCCGGCAGTTCCCGGCATTCCGCGAGCAGACTTTTCAGCTCTTCCAGACCAGCCACCACGTCGGGCGTGTCGGGCATGATGTTTTTCTCGACCCGAGACCGATGCAGACCGATTGTCGCAGTCGCAGCAGATCCGGATTTGGGATACTCAGTCAGAAACTTCAGGAACTTTGTTTCGGCGTCCGCCCAGCTCTCCTGAGACAATGACAGCGTGGCTTCCTTCAGCAGACGGTCTTCCCGCGTTGACGAAATCATGAACCAGAAAATTCCGGACAGGATCAGTGCGCCCAGGGAGCTTCCGGCGAGAATCAGCACGATCGGCGACCGCCCGACTTTCTGCTCACCCGGACGCTCCGGGCCGCCGATCAGCTTATCAGTCAGCCGCTGCCACCAGCCTCGCTGTGCCAGCCGACGAGCCTTTTCCGACTGCCTTGGTGCCAGTGCCCCCGTCAGTTCGTCATCCGCCTGTTCGTCGTATTCTTCCCGAGCCACTTTGGTTTCCGATCAGATTCTCACAGAGACGTCATATTCCGATTTCAATCGTCTGTTCCAGTCAGTCCTTCTCAATGACAGCAAGTTTCAGTTCAACCCCCTGCACAGCTGCTGCCCAGCCGCCGACACGGGCAACATCCCGCAGACTGACATTTCGTTCCGCCTTGATGAGAAACGTGGTTTTTCTGGCTTCAACACCTTCTTCAACAGCGGTCCGAATCTGCCGTTCCTGATCCTCCAGCGTCATGAGTTGCTCGCCGGAGTCGCCCGCGCCGAGAAACACCAGGCCGGCGGCGCCTTCTTCCGGGTTCGCCAGAATCGAAACGATGACTGATTCATTCCCGTCAGCAGGGACGCAATGGCGCGAGGAAGCCAGATCGATTTCTCCGAGAGCAGCGGTGACCATCGTGACCAGAAAAAAAATGTTCATCATGAACACCAGGTCGATCATGGCAGTAATGTCGAAATTGGCTTCGTTGTGATGGCCCTTCTTCGCGATCAGCGGCGCATCATCATCGGCGAACATCGGGCTTGATCCGTCGCTCATCGCTTACCTCCCGCATCGCATGTTGTTCAGTCAGATCGTTACCCGTCACGCGCCGCCCATTTACTTGCTGCGGGGACGAAAGGTCTCAAGGATCTTTGTCAGGCTGGCACCCATCGATTCCTGCAGTGCACGAACACGGTTTGCCAGAGCGGAAAGCACATATCCCAGAGGTATTGCAGTCAGCAGGCCCATCGCCGTACAGATCAGAGCAATACTGATGTCTTCGGCAATCTGAGACGGCTGCACTTTCTCCCCGGTGCCGATGCGGCCGAAGGCTGCCATCATCCCCATCACCGTTCCAAACAGCCCCAGCAATGGCCCGCCCTTGATGACCGTCACAACCCAGCTGAGACGCTCCTCCAGATCATTCATGATTTCGCGCTGCAGACGGGATGTGACAAACTGCCGCAACTGAGTGAACTCAAGTTCCCGGTTGGCAAGGATCAGCATCGTCAGGCGTGGCACCGCCCGAAAATCATAGTCACATAATTCGGTGGCGGCTTCCCATTCTTTCCGGCTGAGATGTCCCTGAATCTCAGTCACAAATTCTGCCTCAGTTTCTTCATTCTCAAACCGCAGCTGTTTGACCCGCCGCCAGAGAATAATCACGCAGTACATGCCCCACAGGAAATTTAATACCAGAAAGGCGTAACAGGCATCTTCCAGCAGATTTCCGATACTGTTCATCAAGCGATCCCAAACTGAAAACCACGAAC
>JANNGQ010000664.1:0-2732 GCA_031403975.1 Planctomycetota bacterium | reverse complement strand
CAGTGCGGATGATGGATCGAATGCTGATTGGTGTAGTTCAGCTGGCAGTTGTTGAAGACCAGTCGAGCCAGGCTGAATCCGCCGCCGATGACTTCGAAGCTCATCTTCGAGTGAGTCCGCTTCAGCGGCGGTGAACGCAGAACTCCGTTCAGCCGGTCAGACAATCCAAACGTGAAGACGCCGGCCGGCAGGATGTTTCGAATCGCGGCGTCGCCTTCCGGAGCCACGCTGATATCACCACTCAGCCAGTTGTTGTCACGCAGCCCCATGCCGCTCCGCAGCCAGTCGCGAGTGTCGCCGCCAGTGCGAAAGTCTGTGACCGTCCGGAATGTTGCGGCGTTGAAGGCCGCGTTCTCCGCGCTGACCGCTGCATGGGCCGCGGCGGCGCTGCGCCACGACTCCGCGACAGCCTGCGACGAGTTCGCGTCATCGGTCAACGTCAGTTCCAGCGACTTCGCCGTTTCCGTCAGGCGACTCCATCCGTACAACGGATCGGTCGCCGCTGCGACATTTCCGCCTGCCGCCGCGAGCAAAGCGTTGAGCTTCGCGGCATCCAGAGCCTTGGCTTCACCCAGCCACACGGCTTTGAGTTCTTCGCGGATCTCTTCCTTCAGATTGCTAAGGTCGGCCATCGGAAGCCCGTTGACTTCGGGCGAATCCAGTGTGTGCTGAACGCATCGCGAACTTCTCAGGATCCCCAGCAGCGCGTGATAGTCGCGCGTTGAGACCGCGTCCAACTTGTGATCGTGACACCGCGCACATGCCACCGTCGTCGCCTGAAACGCCTTTGTGAGCGTGTCGACCTGACTGTCGGCGATGTCATAGCCGATGCTGGTGAAGAGCACACAGCTGTCGTGACTGACTTCACCAAATCGATAGAACGCTGTACCGATGACAGATTCGTTCCGTTTTCCGTCAGGGCTCCGGCGAATCTCGGCCAACAGATCGCCGGCGATGTGTTCGCGTACGAACCCATCGTAGGGTAGATCGTCATTGAAGGCGCGGATCAGATAGTCCCGGTAACGCCAGGCGTAAGGAACGTCATAGTTCCATTCGTTGCCGTGCGTCTCCGTAAACCGGACGACATCCATCCAGTGCCGCGCGAAGCGTTCACCGAAGTGGGGTGACGCCAGCAGTCGCTCAACCAGGCGTTCATAAGCCGCCTTGCGATCCAACTGTGACTCCGCAACATACGCCGTGACTTCATCCACTGTCGGAGGCAGCCCGATCAAAACCAGCGTGACTCGCCGGATCTGAGTCTCGGGTGATGCCAATGCAGCCGGCTCAAGTCCCGCACTCGTCATCCGGTCAAACAGAAACCGATCAATCGCGGTCGCGTTCCAGTCTGTGACGGCAACGTCCGGCACAGGCGGATTCTGAACCGGCTGAAGACTCCACCAGGCGCGGCGTTCTTCAAACGTCTCGGCCCACGACTGACGGGGCTCCGCAACCGGAGCTTCCGTGCGAGGATCAAACGCTCCTGCCTTCACCCACGCTTCAAGATCGGCTATTTCAGATGCTGCCAGTTTCCCGCCAGCATCCTCGGGCGGCATTTTCAGTTCAGCATCGTTCCACCTCACCGCTTTAATAAGCCTGCTCGTCTCTGGATCACCCGCCACGACCGCCGGCCCGGAATCTCCGCCGTGTTCCCAGCCCGGTTTCGAATCCAGCGACAAGCCGCCGTTCTGCTCCGTCCCCGCACTGTGACACTCATAGCATCGTGCAATCAGCAGTGGTCGAATGCGAGTTTCGAAGAATTCGCTTTCGTCGGCGCGAGTTGCGGTGCAGCAAAGCATGAACGCGATTGCTGCCGAGATTCCCCAGCGACCGCTTGATTCTTGTCGCAACATTCGCAGCGCCCCCTCCCCAATTCTCACACAAACTTCGTCTTGCCCGGAATCGCCACCGGCGGAACGGGGATGTCGCCCCATTCGTAGCTGGTGGGGGTGAGGTTTTCTGTGGAATTCATCACAGCGTCCCACGTGAGCTTCTGGCCCGTGTAGGCCGCCATACGACCGGCAATGGCCAGCATCGTGCTCTTGCTCATGTAGTCGCCGTTATTGATCGGCTTTTTGTTCCGGATGCTGGCGAACAGTTCGTCGTGTTCGGTCTGGTACATTTTGCTGTCCGGGCCCGTGTCTTCGCATTTCCAGATCACGTTGCCGACAAGATCCAGAATGGTGTGCGCCATCACGTCGACTCGGCCCTTTGTCCCGAAAATGTAGTCCTTCGTTTCGTTTTCGCAGTTCGGCCAGTGACGACAGCGCGCGAAGGCTTTGACGCCATTGGCCCATTCGTAAACGATGTTGAAGTGATCGTAGATGTTACCGTACTTTTCATCTGTCCGGACCTGTCGTCCGCCGCTGCCGCTGATCGTGGCGGGTGCCTCATCGTTCATCGCCCACATCATTTTGTCGAGGCTGTGAATGTGCTGCTCGACATTAAAGTCGCCTGACAGCCATGTGTAGTAGTACCAGTTGCGCTGCTGGTACTCCATTTCGCTGTTGCACTGATCGCGCTGGCGGCGGGGATCCCAGACGCCGTCCGTCATATAGCTGCACTGCATCGCAACGATCTCGCCGATCGCACCGTTGCGGATCTGTTCAAACGTGGCTCGCTTGCCGTGGTGGTAACGCCAGCAAAGACCGGAGACGAGCGACAGTCCTTTCTGCCTTGCCAGTTCGGAAGATTCCAGCACCGAGCGGACTCCGGGAGCATCCACGGCGACCGGT
>JANNGQ010000663.1:0-1550 GCA_031403975.1 Planctomycetota bacterium | reverse complement strand
GGCCGGCCGGCGCGCAGGTGAGCGCGTCGTGCAGCAACACGGGTGGCACCGGGTCTGCCGGCAGCGTCGCGGGCGGGGCCGGCGTCGGCGTCGGTGCGGCTCGACAATTTCTACCTGATCGAAGAGCAGATTCGCACAGCGCGTCGGCACCTGCCGAAGGAGTACAGCCGGGATTTGCCTCGATTGCTGAATGGGCCGTCGGCCGGATATCCGCGTGTCTACGATCTTGCCCTGGAACTGATCTCGCACGTCGACGGTCGGATCGACACGGAAATCCTGCGAAGTTTCGTGGCGTCTTATCAAAAAGTGAGGAATCTGAAACTGGGTGAGTTGTGGGCCGTGCCGATCATGATGCGGCAGGCGCTGATCGAGAACCTGCGTCGAGTTGCAGCGCGGATTGCCACGGGAACACTGGAACGAAACACGGCCAACCGGTGGGCCGATCTGTTTATCGAGTGCGCCGAGAAAAACCCGGGGAGCCTGATTCTCGTTGTCGCCGATATGGCCCGGCCGAATCCGACTCTGACCAGCGGGTTCGTGGCGGAGATGGCCCGTCGCCTGCAGGGGCAAAGTCCGGCGCTGGCGTTTCCGCTCACCTGGATTGAACAGAGACTGCTGGAACAGGGACAGACGATCGAGTTGATGGTGCAGTCCGAAGGTCAGCAGCAGGCTGTTGATCAGGTCTCGATCGGAAACAGCATCAACAGCCTTCGCCAACTGGATGCGATGGACTGGCGGACGTTCGTCGAGACACTGAGCATCGTCGAACAGACACTTCTGGACGACCCGGCCGACGTGTATGGAAGAATGGACTTCAGCACGCGCGACCAGTACCGCCACGTCGTTGAGGCTATTGCGAAACGCAGCTCTCTGACAGAACACCAGGTCGCCACTCAGGTAGTGCAGTTCGCGCATCGTAACGCAGTTTCGCAGGGTGTCGACGACCGAACCGCTCACGTCGGCTTTTTTCTGATCGATAAGGGACTGCCGGAGCTGCAGCGCGCGACGCGGATGCGACTGCCTCTGTCCGCGAGAATTGCACAAACTGCGAGGAAAGCACCGCTGACTTTGTACCTCGGCGCAATCGTCATGATTGCTGCTGCGGTGACCGCCGGCGTACTGGGACGTACGGGTCTGGAAGGCAGCATCAGCTGGCTGGCGGGGCTGTTGCTGTTCGTGGGAGCCAGCCATCTGGGTGTGGGCCTGGTCAACTGGCTGGCCACGCTGCTGGTCAGACCGCACCGACTTCCGCGGATGGATTTTTCCGAAGGGATTCCGCGCGAATTCAGATCTCTGGTGGCTGTACCGACCATGCTGATCAGCCCGCGCAACGTCGCCCGACTGACGGAGGCGCTGGAGGTGCGCTACCTCGCGAACCGGGATGAAAACCTGCGTTTCTGTCTGCTGACGGACTTTCGTGATGCACCGCAGCAGACGATGCCGGAAGACGAGTCGCTGCTGCAACTGGCTGAGGCGGGAATCCGGGCGCTCAACGAAAAATACGATGGCCAATGGGTGAATGGCGAACGCGACGACATCTTTTTTCTGCT
>JANNGQ010000662.1:0-4949 GCA_031403975.1 Planctomycetota bacterium | reverse complement strand
GGGCGGCAAGGACAACGTGACCGTCATTTACGTCGAAGGTCCGCGCATCAGGCTCGGGGAAGACACGCGCGACCTTCGTCTGATGGGCGGCTACCACCAGGGCACCGACGCGGAGCTCGACACCTTTTGGGAGGCTCTTCTGCAACTCTGCGAAGGCGATCCGCACTCCTTCCGAGACCTTCATCGTGTCGGCGTCGAACTGTTTCGCGATGCGGCAGCTGACGACTTCGCCCTTCAGGCGATGCGCGATGCCGCGGCGCACCGCGGGAGCCTCGCGAACGTCCGCGACGTCGCCGAGGAGCACGGGAGTCAGGCCCTTGACGGTGACGACCGTTCCGCGAAGGTCGTCGATCGAGTGCGCTGCGCCGATCGCGCGCACGTTCCATTCGATCGGCCCTTCGACGACGATGCCTCCCGACGCGTTGCGATTCGCGCTCTCGACCGCGTGCATCACGTCGTCGAGCGTGACGCCGCGGGCAGCCATCCTCACCGGGTCGATGCGGACCTGGTACTGGCGGAGGAACCCGCCGAGGCGTTCAACGGCCGCGACGCCCGGGATCGCGAGCGAAATCATCGACGTGTAAAACACCCATGGAACGATAAAGTTCCATGCGTGACGTTTCATAACTGACCCAGCTGCTGATCAACCCGTTGCGTGTCCGCAGAAGAGTCTGCAGCGCCGTCAGCAGGTCGCGGGTCAGGTTGGAGTTGGGCTCCGTGGAACTGCGCAGTTTGATCTGAGCCTCTTCCACCTGTCGAGCCGCAGTAATCAGCTGCTGCCGGGTTATCTCAAACTGGAATCGCTCCCTGTTGAGGATACGCAGATTGTTGCGGACTTCGAAGGAAATTCCGTCCCGGACGGCCATGTAGTTCCGTCTGATCCGCTGGTAGGCAATCTGTGCGGATCGATAAATGTTGCGTTCGGACATCCTGTTCAGCGGGCCGTCAAACTGCAGCCCGGCCGTCAGTCGGCTGGCCGACGAATCAAAGCGGAAGGGTTCATTTTCGCCGGGGTCCGTGGCCAGATCGGCCTGCAGCTTGAGATCCAGATCGGCTTCGAGCAGGTCTGCAGCGACCTCCGTGCGGCGATAGGCATCGACGACCTGTGCCAGTTCATTGCGAAGATCCAGCCGGTTCTGCTCGGCAATCCATCGGGCCCGCGTTTCAGAAATCTGCACGGGCGTTACGTCGACCAGATAGACCCGGACCTGAGTCTGAATGACGAACACGTCTGTGAGAAGTTGTCGCAGTGTCTGACCGCTGACCGTGTTCAGGGTGTCCAGGGCCGGCTTGATGCCCGAATCGCCAATCAGAGTCGCCGATTGCTGCAACAGTTTCTTGTTCGCTTCGGCATCGGCACTGAGATCTGTCAGAAGTCCGCTCAGACGCACTGCCAGCTGCCGGCGTCGTTCGCGTTCACTCACCTCGTCCGCGTTACGGGATGACCCTTCGAACTCCTCCCGTTCGGCCTCGAGGCGTGAGTGCCACAAGTCCATTTCCAACCGGACTTCGTCGGCGATCGGCTGCAGCCGTTCGGAAATCACCGACAACTCTTCCCGCGCTGCCGACAGATCGTCCACTGTCGGAAGGGCATTGTCGTCAAACTGCAGCAACGCAATCCGAACCTGCTCATTTTGTACGGTCAGTTCATCCAGCTGCGCGTTGTTGAGTGAAAACTGTTTGAGATCCGAATCATCCAGCGTAGCTTCCAGAGTCGGTGGCAGTCCGAGCTGAATCTTGAACAAATCCAGTGCCGTGGCATAGGCCGCCTGGGCTGTCAGCAGGCTGAGTCGGCCCTGTTCGTAGTCCTGATAGACCTGGTCAACCTGAAACTGCGACACAAGCTCGGCGGCGGCCAGTGCTTCGTGCTCTTCCAGATTCCGCCGCAGACTCTGCAGGTTGGATTCCTGATTGCGGATCGCCTGGGCGACCTCCAGCAGACCGAGATAACCACTGCGCCCGACAGTGCCGACATAGAACGTCTGCCGGAATCTCGCAAAGTCCCGGACTGAGTACAGGAGAGTGCGTTCAGACTGTGTCAGCGGTTCCAGCTGAATCTCGCGAAAGGCCTCTCGCATCAGCGGCTGCAGAAACTGAAACGAGAGGAGAGATGACGCCGAGGTTGTCCCGCCGCTGTATTCCCAGACCATTGCATTGGAAAAATCCGCCAGCAACTGTCCTCCGGAAGCAAACTGACGACGAGCCCCCAGTGAATCCGACAGTCCCAGACTTCGGGAACCGTTGGGAACGCTGCCGTTTCCGTTCCTGATCCCCAACAACCCGGCACCGCCCGCCCATTGCGTATCAAAACTGAATCGCTCAAAAGCCACCGGCAGTGACTGCAGATAAACGGACTCGACCGCGGTCTGATACTCACGGCTGTGCAGCAGTGCCAGTTCCATCGCAGAGTTGCGGTTGAACCTGACGAGCCCCTCGTCGTCTTTCGCCAGAAACCGCTGCCAGTGGTCAAATTCCACATCCGCCAGACTTCCGCGTTTCTGCCAGACCTTCGAACCGTGAGTCCGATAGGGATGGCTCATGTACTGTGACGCCGCAGGATCATCCGGCGGCAGCGGCCCGCAGTCCGGATCCGCCAGGTCCGCCATGCGCGAATGAGACGCCGGGGCAACTGATCGGTCACTCAGTCGGAACTCCGCTTCGACTCGTTCACTAATCAGGCACTCCGCCTGCCGATCGGCCTGCAGCCGAAACGAACGGCGACTGCAGCCCGGCGACACGAGCAGCGACAGCACCACAGCGATGGCAAGCCATCCCTGTCGTGGGGCGTTTCGGAGAGTGCGGCGGGTTTGTGAGTTCATGACAAGTCCGGCAATTCCTGCCGGTCGTTATGTCTGCGCTAATCTGGACTATTGTCACTATCGGAGTGCTGGAAGTTCGGAAACCCGGACGGCGCGGCTCTCGGGGCAATTCACTCCCAAGTCCCACCGTTACGACCGACACAGTTTGACCGACACGAAAACCCAGGCAATCCGGCTGCGTACTCGGCGGTCTGAAAACGGCACTGTCCTGGATCGTGGCGCGAATAGCTTCAGCCGATTCCACAGTGCGATTCCATGAGAGTTGCGGTGAAGGGCAATTTGCCTGGCAAACCAACGAGATTCGAGATGGCGATACCTGCCGGTTGCGAAACAAGGCGATAAAAAAAATCGTACCGCCACCGGGCTCGGCAGACACGACGTGCGTCATTCCCGAAGGCGGGTGCAAAAGCCCGGTCTCACGTTCAGGATTGAACTGCTGCGGGATCGGGTTACAATCCGCGCGAAGATGCGGGATGGTGCCGCTGTTCTCGCCGGAGCCCGGCGAGCCACTCTGGTGACAATCCGCGTGCGAAATCGGGGATGGTCTCTGATTTTTTGTGTTTTTTGTCAGCCCGTTCCGGCGTTTCAGGGCATTGTCAGCAGTCAATTGCGACGGTGTTCCCGCAGAACGGGATTCAGGTGTCTGTCGGAGTTGAGATGTCGATCAGTCTCGCAGAGAAAACAAGGATTATCGGGGAGTTTGCGAAAAAAGAGGGTGATACCGGGTCTCCGGAAGTTCAGATTGCAGTGCTGACAGCTGAGATTCAGGCAATCAGTGAGCATCTGCAGACTCATGCCAAGGACCACTCTGGTCGTCGCGGACTGTTAAGCAAGGTGAGTACTCGACGCCGGCTTCTGGACTATCTCAATGGGATCAGTCACGAGAAGTATGTGGCGATTATTACTCGCCTGGGACTGCGAAAGTAGTGGAATCAGGGCGTCGCTTTGGTCTTGGCCAGCGACGCCTTTCTGTTTTGATGTCGCTGTCATGTGTCATGTGTCATTTCTGTTTCGTATTTCGTATGGTGTCTGAGTTGACTGCTGCCGCAGGTTCGTAGCGGATTGCCGCATCCTGTGGTGACTTTGAGTTGTCGGAAATTGCAGGCCGGTTGTCGGACGTGATTGGCCCGGTGGTCTGTTCGCAGTGACGCGGAACATTTTCTGCGGGCTGTATGTTTTCCTGATGTCGTGAAGTTGCTGCACGAGCGAAGAATCTGACTTTCGATCCTGCCTGCGATGCAGTCCGTTTACCGGCTGGTCCGGGTAAGGAAATGGTTGTGAAGAAAGTCTCTGTTGAAATTGATTTTGCGGGACGAAAGCTGTCCCTGACCACGGGTGAGCTGGCGAAACAGTCCAGCGGTGCCGTGATGATCCAGTATGGCGACACGACTGTGTTCGTCGCTTCTCAGACTGGTCCGTCGCGACCGGGCACGGATTTCTTTCCGCTGACTGTTGACTATCGCGAGCGACTGGCCGCCGCCGGAAAATTTGCCGGCGGATATCTGAAACGTGAAGGCCGCCCCACGACTCGTGAAGTCCTCACGAGCCGATTGACGGACCGTCCGATTCGACCGCTGTTCCCGAAAGGGTTCCGTGACGAAGTTCAGATTATGGGCAACGTCATGTCCAGCGACGGCGTCAACGATCCGGACGTTCTGAATATCACCGCCGGCAGCGCGGCGCTGATGCTTTCGGGAATGCCCTTCAAAGGACCGATCGCCGCGGTACGAGTCGGACTGCTGGAAGATCAGCTGGTCCTGATGCCGACTGTCGAACAGATGAAGACGAGCAAGCTGGATCTGATCGTGGCTGGTTCAAAATCAGCCGTATTGATGATTGAAGGCTTCGGCCAGCAGATTCCTGAAAAGGAAATGGGCGACGCCATCATGTTTGCTCACAAGCACATTCAGACGCTGTGTACACTGCAGCTGGATCTGGCGAAGCAGGCAGGAGTTGCGCCGGCTGTATTCCCGGTGCCGGTGGTCAACCCGTTTGATGCTCTGTTGAAATCGGAAGCCTACGGAAAGCTGCAGGAGGCCAAAACGACGAAGCTGAAGCAGGAACGAGCCAGCGGTGTCCTACGTCAGGAAGGAATTTCGCGCCACCGCCGAGAGCCGCAAGCGACCGCTG
>JANNGQ010000661.1:0-1728 GCA_031403975.1 Planctomycetota bacterium | reverse complement strand
GGCCAAACTGAAACAGCGTCTCGCGGGGATCGCGGTCGCGTTTGTATTGCTCGATGGCGTCCTCCACCGTCTGCTTGGTCAGGCTGTTTTTCAGCTCAAACGTGATGATCGGTAATCCGTTGATGAACGCGCACAGATCCAGAGATCGCGTGGTCTGCCGGCTGAAGTGCAGTTGCCGTGTGATACTGAACCGGTTCTTCGCATGTCGCTCCACGGCCTTCGCGTTGTCCGCGGACGGCTTGCCGTAGAACAGGTCAAAGGTCAGTGCTTCGTGCTTGATACCGTTGCGAAGCACGTCGATCACACCGCGCCGCGTGATTTCTCCTTGTAGACGGGCAAGGAACTTCTGCCGCGCCATGCCTTGCTTGTCCCGGTAATCCGCGATGCCAAGCTTCGCCCATTCCTCCGGCTGCGTAACGCTGAGAAAGGTGAAAAGATGCTCGGAATCCACCGCATACTCGCGGTCATAGGCTGTTGAATTTCCTGCAAACCAGCCGCTGCCCGCGTAAGGCGGGGATGACTCTGCCACTTCACCGGCCGCTTCGAAGACCAACCCATCTGTGCCGGTCATGTGCCGCATGATCAGCGATTCAAGACCTTTTTCGCTGGTGTCGGTTTTCATTGCCAGAACTCTGAATGTTGTTCAGCAGGAACCGAGTGCGGACAGGATCGACAGAGAAGCCATCGGCAATCAGCGTATCGGACGCAAATGCCTTCGTTCCTGGAGCGTTTTGTGCGATGGCGGCTGTGCTCCAGGTTGCTGCAGAAGCACGTCCGCCGGAATGCCGAGGCCGGTTGAGAGATTGCGAATCATGGTCTTGCTGAGTTCGCATTGTCCCGACAAGACGTCTGACACTTTTGATGTGCTGCCGATATACGGAACAAGGTCTTCGGCCGTCAGTCCCTGTTGCTCCATGCGGAACTTGATCGCGTCCACAGGGTTGGGAAGATCCATGGGGTAATACTGTTCTTCGTACATCATGATGAGCGCAGTCAGCAGCTCCGCTTCGTCACCGTCGGGCGTTCCTGGTTCTGCTTCGAAAATCACTTCAAGTCGAGCCAACGATGCCTGATATTCTTCTTCGGTCTTTATCACTTTCGGTGTCATCAGATGGTCTCCACATTAATCTTGTTGTACTCAGCGTGTGTCCCGATAAAACGGATGAACAGTCGCCCGGTATTGTAATGGATATGAACAATCAGTCGGTAGTTGTTGCCTCTGATATTGAACACGACTCTGTTGCCCGGCAGGACGTCGGCACTTCGAAAGCGAGCTTTGACATCGTCGAATGTCGTCCAGGTTGCGGTCCTGGCTTCACGAAACCAAATCTTGAGGGCAGACTCCGCGTCAGCGTGGTCTTGCCAGAATTCTCGCAATGTTTTGACAGATACGATGTGCATGGTTCAAGAGCTAAAAGCCTCATATTAACGGATCAATTCCGGCCGCGTGAGATCGAGCGGACGCCTGCGATTCTGAACGACTTGGGCGGTCTCTCATTCGGGCTCCTCCAGCTCTTCGGACTCCGGTAAGTCTTCGAGGGCCGCTGCTGCAGAACCAACTGGCCCGTCTGGCAGCCTGGCGGCGGCTTCGCGGACGTCCAGCTTGCCCGTCACGAGGTCGGCGGTCAGGCGCGTCCGGTATTCCTGCATCAGCGCGATTTCTCGCTCGGTGGTGGAAATAGCCACCTTGTTCTTCGATCGCTCAACACCAATAAACTTCAGTATCTC
>JANNGQ010000660.1:0-3490 GCA_031403975.1 Planctomycetota bacterium | reverse complement strand
ACAATCGATCCACATGCGTGCGAAGTTCCAGCCGATCTTATCCTTCTTCTCGGACTGGCTCTTCAGGTATTCGTAAAGCGGATCCTGCTTGTCTCCGTTGACGTCGACCTTGCTCATCATCGGAAACGAGACTTTGAATTTCTCTGTGCAGAATTTCTTGATGTCCTTTTCAGTACCTGGTTCCTGAAAGCCGAACTGATTGCAGGGAATTCCGATGACCACCAGGCCCTTTTCGTGGTACTTGTCGTGCAGAGCCTGCAGTTGCTCATACTGCGGTGTCAGCCCGCACTCACTGGCCACGTTGACGATCAGCAGGACCTTGCCTTCATACTCAGAAAACGCAACTTCCTTGCCGTCGATATCCTTCATCTTGAATTCGTGGACAGAGTCCGCCGCCATCGCCGATCCCCCTGCCATACATGCCATTGTCAACGCCAGTGGATGCCAGAACTTCATGAGCAATGCTCCTATTGAAACCAGTTAAAAACATGCCGCGGACTGGCTGACACGAAATCACCGTCGTTCAGCGCCACCCACAGACAACTGTCACCATTGTTACCCGGCAGCACTCAAAGGCAAGTCACAGCCGGGATTACAGGAGCTCTCTGATCGCGTTGCCGTCGCAGACCGGCATCGGGCGACCGTCGCTCGTATGATAGGTAATGTGCCGAGCGTCGTAGCCCAGCGCCGCGAAAACGGTGGCGTGAATGTCAGCCGGGATGATCGGTCGCAGTCGCGGATATGCGCCCGTCGCATCGGATTCGCCGATGATCTGTCCGCCACGGATGCCGCCTCCACCAAGTACCATGGAATAGCATTGAGGCCAGTGGTCCCGTCCGACGTCTCTGTTGATGATCGGAGTTCGTCCGAAATCGCCCATCCAGACGACCAGCGTTTCTTCGAACAGACCTCGCTCTGACAAGTCATCAAGCAATGCCACGAACGCCTGTTCCATGGGCGGCACCAGACGATTCTTCAGTTGATTGAAATTGTCCTTGTGAGTGTCCCATGTGATGCTCGGGCCGTTGACCGTTGTGACGAATCGGCTGCCCGCCTCCACAAGCCGCCGGGCCAGCAGATGCGACTGGCCCCAGCTGTGTCGCCCGTATCGGTCTCGGACGCTGTCAGGTTCCTTCGAAAGATCGAACACTTCGCTGGCGGCATTTGAACCGATCAGTCCCAGTGCTTTCGCTCGCTGTGCATCGATGTCTGCGATCACGTCGGACGAAACAGGCGTGCCCCGCGACTCAAGCACGGTCAGCAGCGACGAACGATCTTCCAGACGTTGCCGACTGACTGCGTCGTCCAGCCGCAGCCCTGGAACGTGAAACCCCTTTGCGTTCGGATCCGAATTGAGCACAAACGGATCGAAGCGACTGCCAAGGCATCCGCCGAATTGTCCGGGCGTCAGATACTTCATGCTGTCACAGTGAGGAAACGGCGTGATCACATACGGCGGTACGCTGGCGGAATAACCGTCTCGCTGTGCCAACCATCCGGCCAGCGAGCCAAAGCTCGGAATATCCGCACGTCCGGGATTGATCAGAGTGCTGTCGATCGGATAAGGCTTCCCGACGATCGACCAGTGCATCCCCGAGTTGTGTCCGCCGTGAGTGTGGTGCAGAGTCCTGACAATCGACAGCTTGTTCATTCTCGTCGCCAGGTTCGGCAGCAGTTCCGAGATCTGGATTCCGGGAACGTCGGTCGGGATCGGCTGAAACACACCTCGGATTTCCGAAGGTGCCTGGGGCTTCATGTCCCACAGATCGATATGGCTCGGCGCGCCGCAGTTAAAAATCCGAATCACGGATTTCGCTCGCCGCGACTTCGTGCCATCCTCGCTGTCGCCACCGGACGCCTGGCTGCCGGCACGAGCCACGCTTCCCCAGAACCGGCCCAATGTGCCAAGCCCTGCCAATTGCAGCCCGGTCATTGACAACCAGTCACGTCGCGAAGAGATTCCATCCCTTCGTGGAAATGTCTGAGCTGCAGCAGAGGTTCGCAAGAGCTTTCTCCAAACCGGACCGTTGAAGGTGATGCACGAATTGGTCCGCGGCGGGACTTACAGGATAAGCTCCGCGACTTGCATCGTCGACTGCAATCTCTCCCTGTGGCATGGGGACTGTCGTTTTAATCGTGGGGCAGGCTTTTAGCCTGCCTCGTCAATCCAAAAACACAGGTAATTCCTCATCGCTCGGCAGGCTGAAAGCCTGCCCCACAAAGTAATCTCCACTAAAATGACAGTCCCCATGAACTGTCGGAATTCATCGCGTCAACGACCAAAACTCATCCATTGAGATACCATGACAGCGGACAGCCGCCTGATCAACGCGCGATTCCCTCGTTCGAATTCGTACCATCCCGATTGGGTGGTCGCGAGCTGCAGCGGCGGCGCCAATTCTCTGTGGCTGACCGAGTGGCTGGCGGAGGCGATCGACCTGCGGCCAGGAATGCGAGTGCTGGACCTCGGTTGCGGACGAGCGTCGTCATCCATCTTTCTGCGCCGTGAATTCGGCGTTGAAGTCTGGGCCACAGACCTCTGGTTCAGCGCATCAGAAAACCATCAGCGAATCCGCGACGCGAAAGTCGACACTCACGTCTTTCCAATCCATGCCGACGCGCGATCGTTGCCGTTCGCGAATGACTTCTTTGATGCGATCGTCTGCATCGACTCGTATTTCTATTATGGCACAGATGATCTGTATCTGAGCTACCTCGCTCAGTTTGTGAAAGCCGGTGGTATCGTCGGCATCGCCGGTGTCGGGTTGATGCAGGAATTCCCAGGCGTGGTTCCGGAACATCTTGCCAACTGGTGGACTCAGGATCTCTGGTGCCTCCATTCAGCCAACTGGTGGCGTCAACACTGGCAACGGACAGGAATTCTTGATGTTGAACTGGCTGACAGTCTGCCCGGTGGTTGGCAATTCTGGCTGGACTGGCACAAGGTCGTCGCGCCGGAAAACCACACAGAGATCGAGGCTCTGCAGGCCGATCACGGAAGAAACATGGGCTATGTCCGCGCCGTCGGACGCCGACGGACCGATGTGAAACTTGATGAACCCGTCGTATCAATCCCTGCAGAATATACCGCGATGCCGTTGCTGCGCAGCAACGACTCATCCGGCGGCTGACGGCCGAAGTATCGGCGGATCTCCATTCAACGCCGTGAACGATTTCTTGTCGCCTTTCTCAAGGCCGTCACGAAGTCCCGTCTCTCAGTCCCAGGGGGAGAGGGTGGCCGAAGGCCGGATGAGGGGGTTCGCTGAATCTGTTGCTCGCAAATCTTTCGAAGCGTTGGCCGCCATTCCGCCACCGGCGAAGCAACAGAACAACTCCGAGTGGCGTTCACGGCAACTACCGTCGGGCCAATTCGACTGCCTATTCGAACGCAAGCTCAGAGTGAGGGCGTTCAAGCGGAATGGAGCATCACCGCCTGCGATGTTGATAGCGCAGACTTTAAAGCTGACGTCCATCAAGCAGTTGATTGATG
>JANNGQ010000659.1:0-13180 GCA_031403975.1 Planctomycetota bacterium | reverse complement strand
GCGGATCCGTCGGAAGAGAAATTTGATTCTCTCAGGTCGGATGTGCTGGCGGTTGATGTATCACAGGTGACGGAATCCAACGACGTCAGCGGCCTGCTGCACCTGATCGGATATCTGGTCGGCAGTGGCGATGACGGCGAGTCCGTCTGGCAGTGGGCCAACTCACTGGCCGGACCGCATCGCAACAAGGCAGTTGTACTGTCGCTGCTGGGAACTCTCGGCGATGCACTTCGAAGCAGCCCGAACGCAGCCATGGCAGAAAAGATCACTGCCGAACGGACGGAGCAGCTCTTCCGGAAATCGCTGGAACTTGAATCCTCAAAGCCGCGCATCTTCCTGCGGGCCGGCGATCATTTTGCCGCGCAGGACAATCACGGCGAGGCCGAACGCTGTTACGCCAGGGCATTTCGCCTGGATCGCGTCGACGGCAACATCGTCCGCCGGCTGGCCGACCTGTACAGCAGCACCGACCGGCCCCGAGACGCCCTGCATGTGCTGGATGTCAGCCTTAGGGAAGGTTGTACTGATGCTCAGGTCGCGTTCGAAGCGGCGATGCTTGCGTTCCGGATGAAACAGTACGACTCGACGCTGACATACCTGGACAAGTTCGAACAACTTGTCGGGGAGAATTTATGGACGAATTACTACCGGGGAGTGTGCTTTTACGAACAGGCGGAATACGCGAAAGCTCTGGACTGTATTGAAAAGGAAGAACTGCTTGCCGAATCCACAGGCTGGCATCTGGAACTGATGCGGGCTGTGATCAAGGCCCGGCTGGGGGATCGAGCGGGCGCTCAGCCGCACGTCGACACGGCTGTCAGTACGCCGTTGTCTGACATCGGTTATCTTTCACCAACCGGTATTACCGAACTGCTGCAGCGGTTGGCCATGGCGGCAGAAGAAGTTTTCCACGACGCTGAACTGGCAGCGGCAACAGAATCACGGCTGCTGCGTTCGGGCCTCATGCCGGAAAGCTGGTTTCAGTGGAAGCGGGAGTCGCAGGAGACGAAGCCGGTCGACGGGATTCGCCTCTTCCGCTGCCTCGTTCTGCAGCCACTGGATGAATCGTGGCTGGCTGATCCCGATCGCCTGCAGGGTCAGCAGGACTGGAATTCCTATATCACCGAATGGGGAGTGCTGGCGAAATCCGAAGACGATGCGACAGAAATCGTCCTGAACTGGCAGTCCCGCATTCACAGCCTTCCGGCAACCATTCAGGAGACCCTGCCGGGCGAAGAATTCTATACCGACATTCCAGGCGCCGTCTGGCAGGGCGCCAGGTTCTCCGCATCGGAAGAGGATGCGGATGATGACATCCCGGACGAAGATTCTGACGAAACGGAGAACTGACCGCGTTAGGCATCGCACAACAACAAGTTACCGGTTGAGAAGCCCGGCTTTTTGAAAAAGCCGGGCTTCTGACCCGTGGGATGCGGCAGCTAATTGTTGTGCAACGCCTTATCTGATCCCCATCGTTCGTCTGCGTTGTGACGTTGCGGAAACCCCATTCAATGACCTCACTGCTCGCGCCATCATCGCTGACAGCTTCACTGCTGACGGCCGCCTCCTTGATGATCATGTTGCCGATGGTTCCGGATCAGCGGAGCGGAACTGAACCGTTGGTTCAGGAGCGGGAACAGAAGTGTTCCGGCTGTGGAGTGAGAGAAGATCTGGACGTTACGATAGCGCCGTTCTCGGCGGACGTCACGATTCCGCCTGGTCATCGGTGCATGGGGATTCTGCCGACACTAGCCACCACGGTTGACGATCCGCTGGAGGCGCAGGGCTTCGTGCTGAGCGGCGGGGAACAGCCGATCGTGCTGCTGGCGCTGGACTGGTGTGAAGTCCGTAACGGAGCATACGACGAATGGCGCAGCGCGCTGGCCGAGGCCGCCGGGACGACTCGCGAACGAGTTCTCGTCAGCAGCCTGCACCAGCACGATGCTCCGGTCACCGACAAAGGCGCTCAGGACTACCTCAACGCCGTCGGACTGCCGCGGGCTCTGTATGATCAGGAATTTCACACGGACTGCATCCGACGAGTCGTGGCGGCGTTGAAGGAATCACTGGCCAGACCGATGAATCTGACGCACGTCGGATACGGGCAGGCCAGAGTTCTGCATGTGGCATCCAGCCGCCGCATTGTCTATCCCGATGGCCGGGTTTCCTACGACCGCTACAGCAGTTCCGGCGGTGATCCGTTTCTGACCTCAGCGGATGAAGGCGACATTGATCCGCTCCTGAAGACGATCAGTTTCTGGAACGGCGAGCAGCCGATCCTGGCCCTGCACAGCTATGCGACTCATCCGATGAGTTTCTACGGCAAAGGCGCAGTCAGCGCGGATTTTGTCGGGCGCGCGAGGCGTCTCCGTCATTCCGATGATCCGGGCGTGGCCCAGATCTACGTCTCCGGCTGCAGCGGCGATGTCACGGCCGGAAAGTACAACGATGGAACTCCCGACATGCGGCCTCTGCTGGCTGATCGGCTTCACACTGCCATGAAAGAAGCCTGGCAGACCACCGCAAAGACACCGCTGAATCCGCCGTCTGTGGGCTTCCGCAGCTTACCTCTGAACCTGCCATTCAACGACGATCGGCGATTCGCGCGGGATGTTCTGGTAAACACTCTGAACGATGCCCGGCAACCCGATCGGGAACGTATTCTCGCGGCGATGAGTCTGAGCAGCCTGGACCGCGTTGAACAAGGCCAGCCGATCGACGTGCCGTGTATCGACTTCGGAGTCGCCCGGGTCGTGCTGATGCCGGGTGAGTCATTCGTCGGGTATCAGCTGCGGGCTCAACAGCTCGGCGGCGACGTGATGACACTCTGCATCGGATACGGTGAATGCTGGCCCGGCTACATTCCGACTCAGCAGGCCTTTGACGAAAAATTCAACCACGACTGGCGATGGGTCAGCACGGCGGCCGCCGACCCTATGGACAAGGTACTGTCTCAGTTGCTCGGAAAGCGCTGATTTCAGAACGATCATGGAAGCCAGACTCCAGGTCATGCCGGAGGCTGCCGATTCTCCCGCCCCGGTTGAATAGGTGCCGCATCGCGGTTATTCATGTTCGGCACTGGAAGTCAATCCCGTCCGGATGTTGCGTTCCGCCGGTGCAAAATAATGCGACACGACAAATCCATGCTGCGGTCTGTCGCCGCCATGTTTCATCTGTTTCCTGACGACGCCCGGCTCATCGGCGGCGGTTTCAGCGGGGCGGAAGTGTTTCAGGTGACGATGAGCGATGGCCGGATGCTGGCTTTCCGCAAGATGGCGCAGCATGTCGCGCTGCCCGATGAGCGGCTGCGAGCGCTGCACCGGCTATTGAGTGATGTGCATCAGTCCGGACTGGCCGAGATACCTGTGCCGTTATTCCCTGATGAGACCAGAACAGATCCCTGGGTTCGAGTCGGAGAAAACGCCTGGCAGGTCGAACCATGGATGCCGGGGACAGCGCTCAGAGGCAGTGCGGTCAGTCCTGCGTGTCGGCGTTCCGCACTGGAACGGCTGCGGAAATTTCATGCGGCTGCGGCTGGAAATGTTGCAGCGGGAAATCAGAGTGCCTGGTTTCGCAATTCCATGGAACCGTCGCCCGCTGTCCTGCGCAGGCGGGACATCACTGTTGACCTGTTGAACGGACAGTCGACGATTCTTCGGCAGAAGGCTGCAACAGATCCGGATGCAGATTTACGGAACTTTGCCGCACGCATTTTCAGAGTACTGGATCACTGGCTGCCGTGGCTGCACAGCGAACTGACCCACCTGGCAGTTCAGTCGTTCTCAATCCAGCCTGTCCTGAGAGACGTCTGGCGAGCT
The DNA here is from genome assembly GCA_031403975.1 of Planctomycetota bacterium. Lineage (GTDB taxonomy): Bacteria > Planctomycetota > Planctomycetia > Planctomycetales > Planctomycetaceae > SXXK01. The sequence continues at coordinate 9,362 of JANNGQ010000659.1, read as the reverse complement.
CACGTGCTGTTTACCGAAGATCGTGTGACCGGATTGATCGACCTTTCCGCTGCAGCGTCTGACCACGTTGCCGTCGATGCCGCGCGACTGCTTCGAAGCTGGTTCGGTATCGACACGGCACGGATGCTTGAGGCGGCAGCTGAGTTCGAAGCCGGATACGGCTTCAAACGGAATGAACGGCGACTGTTGCGTGCGCTGGATGCCTCGTCGGTATTGCTTAGTCCGGTGACATGGATCAGACGCCGTTCTGCGGCAGTCGGATCGTCCCGGTGCTCGCCGGAGATGCTGTCGCGCCTTGAAGAATTGACGTCAGTTGCAGAGGCGTTTGAAATGCTGCCGTGGGAGTAGTACTCACGCACGTCATGGATGACCCGGCTCGCCGAAGTCCTGCAATGCCGCCTGAAAGGAACAGCCCTCGTCATGAATCTCAAGGCACGCCGCATTCAGTGAAATCCGATGCTCGGAATCGGAAACGAGCACGACCTGCAGATCGTTGAACGGCTTAAGGTGGTTCGACACATCAAATCTCAACTGTACTGTTCCGGGTTGCAGAGTGTTCCCCGTACCACACTGCAGTTGTGAGTTCTCTGCAGGAAGCGCTTGTCCGTTCAGGCTCACAGCGATGAATGCCGCATGACAATCCGGGCCGGCCGATACGGCAACGCCGCCGACTTCGAGCATCGCATATATTCTCGTGCGTTCATGAATCCCGGTGGGACGATGAAAGCCGCGGTGCAGACGCACGGCACCTGCAGGGGATTCGCCTGCGACGGCGAACGGCAACCTGCAGCGCGTCAGCGCGGCCTCGGAAAGGTTGCCGCCATCGGCATTGACCGGTCGCCATTCCCAGGGACCGACGAGTCGGATTTGATGAGGTTTCATCAGCAATTCTCACGCAGTCTCGGCATCGCGGGCTCCGAACTGCAGGATAACCGGATGCTCCAGGACCGCAGTCTTCGCAAGCGACAGTCTGCGAAACATGATCAGGTACAACCCCATCGTCAGGAGCAGCAATCCGCCGCAGCCGGGCCAGAGGATCGTCGGGCCGAAGCGAGCAAGAATCTCACCGCCGAGTGGTGCTCCGATCATCAGTGACATTGAGTACGAGATGTGGAAGATCCCCATGTAGCGGGCTCGCAGCGATGCCGGAGCGATCTCAGCAACGATTGTCGGCTTGTACGGTGCCTGAAAGATTTCACCAAACGTCCACAGCACAATTGTTCCAACGATCAGCCATGCCGTGTCTGCGAAGACCGTCAGCCCGAACCCCAGAGCCAGCAGAAACTCACCGCATAACAATACGCCGACTCGGTTGTACCGATTCAGGAAATGAGTCAGCGGCAGTTGAAATGCCACGATCAGGATTCCGTTCACGCAGATCATCAGAGCGAACTCGCTGGTGGAGAATCCCATGCCGGTCAGATACAGCGGGAGAGTCGCGAATGCCTGCATGAAGACCATGTTTGTAAGCAGGTTGCAGAGGCAGTACAGCAGAAACGTCCAGTCGCCGCAGATGTGCCGCAGAGCGGCTGACAAGGAGACAGTCTCTGAGCTTTCCCGCACAGAAATGTTCGTCGCTGAATCAAGACTCGCCAGAGCCTCTGCCGCTGCCATTGGAGTGGCTGAGCAGTTAACTTCAGCGGCGCTGAAGGGAAGGTCATGCTGTACCGACCGTGGTCGAGTCTCACGTATCAGCAGCAGGACCACAATTCCGTACATCGCCGTCGTGAATGCGTCGACCCAGAACAGCCAGAGAAACGACTGAGATGCCAGCAGACCACCGATCGGCGGAGCGACAGCGAAGCCCAGGTTGAACGAAATGTAGAGCAGTCCGAATGCATGAGGCCGCTGATCCGATGTCGTCACGTCGCCGATCATCGCGGCAGATGCCGGCCGGTACATTTCTATGATCAGCGCGAACAGAAACAACGCGCCCATAAAGGCCCATGGATTCCTGACCGCACTGAGAGCCAACAGCGCCGCAGCACCGCCGAAAAGCGCCAGCAGCATCGTTGAGCGACGTCCGAACTGATCGGCCAGCTGACCGCCCAGCAGCGACGAAACCACAGAACCGAATCCGAACACTCCGATGCAGTAACTTGCGAAGGCTTTGCCGGTGTCGAGCTGCTGCGTGAGATAGATCGTCAGAAACAGCATCACGAACGTGCCAGCCCGGTTAATAAACGAACCCAGGCACAGAAGATGGACGGTGGCCGGCAGCTCCGTGTAATGCCGGAGCATGTTCCGTATTGCGGCAGTGTTGACGGGACTCATGAATGACTTTCCGGACGACGATGCTGGTTCCCACCGCGATGACACGGAGTCCATGCAACTGGCTCGCAGGATTGTACGGAATCGCGGGCCGGGCGGGCGACTCCTCCCGTTGGTACTCTTCAGGACCGACATTGAGACATTTGTGGTGGCACCACACCAACCCGAAGCTTCAGCGAGGCAATGCTTTAGGCGCTTCGCTGACGCATTTTGAAGTTGTGCATTTCAGGCCCGGAGGCCGATCCCGGCGCGCGGGACCGGTGGCTCACGCCCAAAGGCACTCTCCTTACCGGATTCGCCACAGTGTAGAACAGTTGTCTCAACTGTTCCGTCTGCGACCGGATGAACAATTGGGGACAATTGTTCCACAAAGTGAGTGGCATTGGGCTCACGCCACTGGCTGACGATGTGCCGGGCTTCCAGCCCTCACGAAATGCGCAACTTCGAAATGTGCGCCGGCGTCTGCGGAGGGGCGTTAACCCGAGGCGGACTGAAACAACAGACTCCGAAGCGAATCGGCTCCGAAGGCGAGCGTCAGCCAACTCGCAGCACCAGCCAGCCCGGTGGCAGCCAGCAGCATCAGCAGAATCTCCGCGGCGTGCAGCATCGCAATCGTCGCCCGGCTGCAGCCGAGGTGGAACATCGTCTGCATTTCCGTTGCACGCAGCCGCATGGACAGGCTCAGAACCAGAGCCAGCAACAGTCCGGTCACAAGGGCAGCCGCCAGGGAACAGATCCAGACCAGTTGCTCGATCCGGAACACCATGCTCAGCAGTTCGTCGATCACTTCGGGCGGTTTCAGGCATTGGGCCGTCGCCTCGACGGATGCGTAGCGGCCGAGAATCCTGATTCTGGATTTGTCGTCATGCGGCTCGACAATCACGACTGTCAGTGGAAACGTAGCTGGTTCACCGTGAAAATGGAACGAGTTGATGTTGTCCGGCGTGATTTCAGTGAACGGCAGGACTCCCGCGTTCGCAGTGACCGTGTTGGAATCACCTGGATCTGGTGCATCGGTTTTCAGCAGCAGATTCGGATCGGTCTCCGGTGTCAGTTCCTGATGCCCGTGCCCGATTCCGTCGATGACCCAGGTTGTCCGGACATCTGTGAAGACAACATCATCATCGGGTGAATGAGCTCGCCGCAGGATCCCCGTGATATTCATCTTCAACGGATAGTCACCGGCGAGGTCAAACGCATTCCGGGGAGCCGAAAGAATCGTATCGCCGGGCTGCAGACTCATTCGTTCAGCAAGCCCGGCTCCGATGACACAGTCACCCAGCAGGGACATCATCTGGCCCCGCGCGATCTGCAGATGCCGGAATTCGAAATACTCCGGCCACGTCCCGACAATGGCCGCTCCGTTGATTCCGGGACGAGACTGAGTCCGATAACGAACATGCATCGGGATCGCGACGCCCAGCGCAGAGTCCTGGATCTGATTGACTTCGGCCATTGACGTTCCGGCTGGCGGCAGCGAATCAAAGTACAGTGCGTGCAGGGCGAGGTCGATGCGGCTGCCCCTGGCTCCGACGACCAGCGGCGTCGACAATGCCCGAGCGGAGATTTCGCGACGAAACTGATTCAGCACAAGCCGCACGGTCACCGGCAGCCAGATTGTGATTGCCAGACTGAAAATGATCGTCAGCGACCGGCCGCGATGCCACAGGAGCGACTTCCGGGCAAGGAACAGTGCGTTCTTCATAACGCCGCTCCGGCGATCACTGCAGTCGCGGAATCCGTCGGTTTCAGGAACCGTTCGAATGGCACGACCCGGTCAAAATGCCGCAGCAGCGAATGATCATGAGTGATCATCAACAGCATCGCGCCGGATCGGGCTGTCTCGTTGAGCAGCAGCTTGACGATGCGTTCCGAGTTGACCGGGTCCAGGTTTCCAGTCGGCTCATCGGCCAGCACAACTTGCGGTGACAACAGCAATGCCCGGCAGATGGCAGCGCGCTGGCGTTCGCCCTGGGACAATTCTGTCACGGATCGATTCCGGAGCGATAGGATACCGGCGGCGTCAAGGAGAGACGTCGCTCTGTTGCGCAATTCCGGGGTCAGTTGCACGGACGGATGAATGCGACACGGCAGCAGCACGTTGTCGAGCACACTCAGATAATCGATCAGCTGAAAGTCCTGAAACACCAGACCGACACTGCGCAGCCGAAACAGCCTGCGTTCCGCGTCACGGAGTGCATCAACTCTCGTATCGCCGATAAGGATCTCACCGCTGACAGTCCGCAGGATTCCGGCGATCAGATGCAGCAGCGTTGTTTTCCCCGAACCGCTCGGCCCGACGATCACTGCGGACTTCCCGGTCTGCAGAACGAGTTCCGGGATCTGCAGAAAAAAAGGCCCGGCAGGGTAGGCGAAATGAAGTTTGTTGATTGAGATCATGGCCACAGGTTACGTCACGCCATTCTGAATCCCTATCCCATTGAAGGAAACTCGCCGATGACCGCGAAACCTCTGCCAGTTCCCGCCGGCTATCACTCCGTCACACCTTACCTGTTAATCCGCGGGGCGAATGATGCGATCGCGTTCTATATCAAGGCGTTCGGGGCCGTCGAAGTGCTGCGGTTGACGGGACCCGAGGGTAAAATCGCTCATGCGGAAATCCGCATCGGCAACTCGCATGTGATGATGGCGGACGAGTATCCGGAGATGGATTTTTTCGGGCCGCAGACGCGTGGCGGAACCACAGTCAGCCTGATGATTTATGTCGAAGACGTCGATCTGGTGTTTGCCCGGGCAATCGCAGAGGGGGGCGTGGAACTGAGACCGCTCTGCGATCAGTTCTACGGCGACCGCAGCGGCACTGTGACGGATCCGTGGGGACATGTCTGGTCCATTGCCACACACGTGGAGGACATGTCACACGAAGAAATCCGTCGGCGATTCCAGGCGATTTTCGGTGAGTGAACACTCCGGCGGCGAAGGACTGAGTCGTGCGTTTCAGATGAGCTTAAGACTTATCTCGGGGAGTGAAATCTATGCGACGTTCGCGGATGACGCTGAAAAAGCGAGTTGCGTTTTCGGCTATCCTGTTGCTGATCGTGTGTGGCATCTGTGAACTGATCTCCTTCACGACAATTGAAATCCTGCAGGTCACAATGTCCACAGCGGAGCTGCGACACGAGCAGGAGAGTATTGCGTCCGGAACTCAAGTGTCGCCCGGAGCGGTGGAAGCCGTGCATCCGTTTGTCGGGTGGGTTCTGAATCCCCAGCTGGCCGTGCCCGGGCAATTCGCCGGACGGGATATACCGGTCAATCATCTCGGCTTTCAGGATGACAGCGAAAGTGTGTATCAGCGCGCACCGGATCGCTTCATTGTCGGCATTGCGGGAGGATCAGTCGCCTGGATGTTCTCGTGGCATGCGGAGGCGCTGTTGCGCAGTCGACTGGCCGCGGTTCCAGGACTTGCCGGACGCGAGATTCAGTTTGTGCGGATGGCGATGTCCGGTTACAAGCAGCCGCAGCAGCTGATGACCTATAATTACCTGCTGTCGCTTGGTGCCGAGTTTGATCTCATCATCAACATCGACGGATTCAACGAAACGGCCCTGACCGTCATCGAAAACGCGAGGAATAAATCGGCCCTGGTTTATCCTCGTTTGTGGCATACTCGAACCGTAACGATGACAGACCCCAGAGTTTCTGACGATGCGGCCCGGCTGCTGGAACTGCGAGGCAAGCGACAGAGAATGGCCAAGTCGATGCTGACTTCATGGTTTCAATGGTCTCCGACAGTCAACCTTATCTGGTATTGGCGCGATCAGACGGCGATCGCAGAGCAGACGCACCTCGGGTTCAACGTTTCCAGAACGCGACGGGGCAGTTTTCTGAATCATGGTCCAGCCCCGCAATTTGAATCCGATGCTCAGATGTACCAGGAAGTTGTTGCCATCTGGAGTCGCTGTTCCCTGCAGATGCACCGATTGTGCCAGGCCAACGGAACGAAGTACCTGCACGTGTTACAGCCGAATCAATATGTTCGGGATTCGAAACCTCTCAGCGATCACGAAAAAGAGTTCTGCTACCTCGAAGATGGGGAATTCAATGCCGTTGTTGCAGCAATGTATCCCATGCTGATTGAGCAAGGGCCGTCCTTAATCGAGAAAGGCGTCGCCTTCAGTGATCAGTCGAAGGTCTTTGGCGATGTCCGCGAAACGCTGTACATCGATAAGTGTTGTCATTTTAATGCGGAAGGAAACCGACTGCTGGGTGAGGCGATCGCCGATGAGGCCATCAGACTTCTCAGTGAGCAGCCGCAGGCAGGCCGTTGAAAAAGTTGTCGGGAACTCTCTGGCATCAGGTTTTCAGTGTGCTGTTCCCGTCCGACACAATGCACTCTCCGCAGGAAGATCGTATGTTCGCCCGTCGACTGTTGACACCTCTGACCATCGGACTGATGGTGATTGTTTCCGGCACCAGCGTGAATCATACGGCCATCGCTCAGGAGACCTGGCAGCCGAAGATTGCCGAGGCGTCGAAGGACGCTGAACTGGCTCTTCGTGGTTTCGTCCTTCCGGAACGGATGACGGGGTCGCTGCTTGCTGCGGAGCCGATGCTGGCCAATCCGGTCTGCTTTACCGTGACAAATGACGGACGCATCATCGTATGTGAGACTTTTCGCCAGGAAGTCGGTGTTGAAGACAATCGCAACCACATGAACTGGCTGGACAACGACCTTCAGCTGGAATCCGTCGAAGAACGAGCCGCCATGTTTCGCAAATACATGGGTGACGACGTTCACCGTTGGGCTAAGGAGCACGACCGGCTCAAAATGCTGAAAGATACGGATGGTGACGGCACACTGGATCGCGAGACGGTTTTTGCCGACGGCTTCAATGACATCACCGAGGGCACCGGTGCCGGCGTGATCGAGCACAACGGGCGAATCTACTACACCTGTATTCCGAAGCTCTGGAGTTTTGCTGACACTGACAACGACGGGGTCGCCGATCAGTCAGAGGCTCTGCATCACGGCTACGGAGTTCGAGTGGCTTTTCGCGGACATGACATGCACGGCCTGACCGTTGGTCCCGACGGCCGGCTGTATTTCAGCATCGGCGACCGTGGCTTCAATGTGATCACGAAGGAAGGCACTCGGCTGAAGAGAGTCGACACGGGGGCCGTGTTCCGGTGTGACACCGACGGCTCACACCTGGAAGTCTTTGCGTACGGCTTAAGGAATCCTCAGGAGCTGGCATTCGACGACAACGGCAATCTGTTCACCGGCGACAACAATTCCGACAGCGGCGACCAGGCGCGATGGGTCTATGTTGTCCAGGATGGCGACACCGGTTGGCGGATGTATTATCAGTATCTGGATGACCGAGGCCCATGGAATCGCGAACGGATCTGGTATCCGTATCGAGCCGACGAGCAGACAACCGCCGTGCAGCCCGCCGCCGCAACGTTGCCGCCGATCGCAAATCACGGCGACGGGCCGGCAGGCCTGACGTACTATCCCGGCGTCGGTCTGCCGGAACGGTACAGGAATCACTTCTTCATGGCCGACTTCCGCGGCACAGCCGGTAACAGCGGCATCCGCAGCTTCACGGTGGAGCCGAAGGGTGCGACGTTTGAACTTGCGGATTCGCATCAGTTCATCTGGTCGATTCTCGGCACCGACGTCGACTTCGCGCCGGACGGCAGCCTGTACATCAGCGACTGGGTTAACGGCTGGAATGGTGAAGGTAAGGGACGACTCTATCGGTTCATTCACGAAGACGAAACGACCGCCGTTGCGTCCGCAGAGTCTGCCAAACTGCTGGGCGGCGGTATCGCGATCGCATCTGTGCCGGAGCTGGCAGGTATGCTGAGTCACGTCGATCGGCGAGTTCGTCAGCAAGCTCAATTCGAACTGATCGAGCGCGGCGCGGTGGATGAACTGCTGAATGCTGCAAAGACACCCGCTCACGAAGTGTCAGCCCGTCACGGACTTTGGGGATGCTGGCAGCTGGGTCTTGCATCGCCGGAACAGGCAGCATCGGTCTGCACAATGCTGCTGCACGTGATCACCGATGGTATCGGAGGCTATTCCGAAGAGCTTCAGAATCAGGCCGTGAAAATCGTGACAGACCTTGTGGTTCGACACGGCTTCGCGGCGGTTCCCGGTGAGTTGCGCGGGCAGCTGGCTGATGCGTGCCGGGAACTCACAGTCAGTGACAATCTCAGGATTGCCGGTTTTGCTGCGGTCGCCGTCGGGGAGCTTGGCACTTCAAGTGACAGTCGGGAGTTGCTGGGGCTGCTCGATCGGTGCAATAACGCCGATCCCGTCGTGCGGCATCAGGTAGCGATGGGCCTGACGAAGCTCGGTGAACGGCATCCGGGTCTGTTGGAGTCACTCGCAGATTACGGTGGAACGCCCGGTCGGATTGGTGTGCTGCTCGCCATGCGCCGGCACGGAGATCCGGGAGTCGCAAGGTTCCTGAAGGATACCGATTCATCGCTCATCGCAGAAGCGGCGAGAGCCATCAATGATGAACCGATCGAAGCAGCTCAATCCGTACTTGCCGACATGATCGGAACGCCGGGGCTGGAAGACAGTGTCGTCCGACGCAGCATGAATGCGTGTTACCGGCTGGGTTCTGCGGACCGCGCTCAGGCGGTCGCTCAAATCGCTGCCGACAGTCAGAATACCGACGCATTGCGACTCGTGGCCGTGGAACTGCTGCAGACGTGGAACAGGCCGCAGAATACCGACACGGTCACCGGTCGCTGGCGACCGCTGGCTGTTCGCGAAGTCGAAGGGCTGAACGAAGCTGTCAGTGCCCGTTTGCCGGGAATGCTGGCAGGGTCTGCGAGACTGCGGCAAAAATCGGTCGACATGGCCTCTGAACTCGGCATTACCGACATCGTGCCGTCGCTGCAGGCGATTCTGCGCGACACGAATATGGAGGACAGTCTGCGAGTGGCCTCATTCCGGGCACTGACCAGACTTTCCTCCGACGTGCCGATTGTCCTGGACGCCGGGCTGAAGGATACCTCCGAATCCGTGCGCAGCTCCTGAAGCTTGGTTTCCAGCCCCGCGCGCTGCGAGAGCAGGGTCTGGTAGTTGGCGTTGGAGAGCACGTCCTTGG
>JANNGQ010000658.1:0-3210 GCA_031403975.1 Planctomycetota bacterium | reverse complement strand
GCGTGTTCGACGAGGAGGCGGACGACGATGATGAATAGGCAGTCGGTTTCGGTCCTGGCGACTAAATCTCAAATCTCAAATCAAAAATCCCCGACTCCTCCTCATGGCACAACGCAAACTTGGTCAGATCCTCGTCGATCTGGGCTACATCAACGACGACCAGCTTTGGGATATTCTGGAAAACCAGAAGCAGAGCCCAGGTACGGTGATCGGGCAGGTCGCCGTCCGGATGGGGCTGGTGACGCAGGCTCAGGTCACGGAAGCGCTCGCCGAGCAGTGGGGCATGCCGGTCATCAATCTGGAAGAGACCAATATCCAGCCGAATGTGCTGGAACTGGTGCCTCAGACTATGGCCGAGATTTACCGGATCATGCCGGTCTCTCTGAAGAACAACGTCCTGACTGTGGCGATGGCCGACCCGCAGAACGTCGGTGCCTTGGATGATCTTCGCAACTTCCTGGGCCATGAGATCCGGGGAGCGGTGTCGTCCGGTCCTGAAGTGGAAGCGGCCATCGCTCGCTATTACGCCGACCGTGAAGAGAGTATCGAAGACGTCATTGAGCAGTTGTCGAGCGACGAAGACGGCGAGAGACGCATCAAGGGTTATGACCTCGCCTCCGATGAAGAAATGTCGGACACGCAGCCCATCAAGAAGCTGCTGAATATGGTGATGCTGCTGGCGATTCGGGACCAGGCGAGCGACATTCATTTCGAACCCTTTGAGGAAGAGTTCAAAATTCGGGTCAAGGCAGACGGTGTGCTGTACGAAATGGTGCCGCCGCCGCGCCACCTCGCGAACGCGATCGTCAGCCGTATTAAGGTCATGTCGAATCTGGACATCGCCGAACGCCGCCTGCCTCAGGACGGACGCATCGAACTGAATGTCGGCGGTAACTGTGTCGACCTGCGAGTCAGCGTTCTGCCGACTCTCTTCGGCGAATCCGTCGTGATGCGGGTTCTGGACCGGACAGTCGTCGCGCTGGACCTGAACAAGATCGGGATGGATGCCGTCCTGCTCGCCAAGTTCCGGACAATTCTCCACCGTCCGAACGGCATCTTGCTGGTCACCGGCCCGACGGGAAGCGGGAAGACCACCACGCTCTATTCAGCTCTGAACGAACTGAATGACATTGAAACGAAAATCATCACCAGCGAAGATCCGATCGAATACGATATTGAAGGCATCATCCAGATTCCCGTGAATCCTGACGTCGGTGTGACCTTCGCCACCGTCCTGCGCGCGATTCTGCGGCACGATCCGGATAAGATCCTTGTCGGAGAGATTCGAGACTACGAGACGGCGGAAATCGCTGTTCAGAGTTCGCTGACTGGCCACATGGTGTTCAGCACACTCCACACCAACGACGCCCCGTCAGCCATCACCCGACTGCGCGACATGGGAGTTCCCGCGTTCCTGATCACCGCGACTGTGGAAGCCATCCTGGCCCAGCGACTGGTTCGCCGCATCTGTTCAGAATGCCGGACTCAGTTTACGCCGTCAGATGAACTGCTGATGGAACTGCAGCTGCCGTTGAACACAGCCAGAAAGTACAAGTTTTACTACGGCAAGGGCTGTGCTCGCTGCAATAACTCCGGTTACAAAGGACGCATCGGGATCTATGAGATGCTGATCATGTCGGATGAAATCCGTGATGCCATTGCCTCGGAAGCTTCGGGCGACGACATCCGCGACATCGCCCGGCAGCAAGGCATGACTACACTCCGGGAGGCCGGCCTGAAACTCATTTTCGATGGCCTCACGACCATTGATGAAATCGTCAGGGAGACGTTCGTGGAGGATGTGGAATAGGGGGGACCGGGAGCAGGTAAATGGCGAACGGTAAATGGCAGCGACTCCCCTGCGACTCACCATTTACCATTTACCATTTACCAATCCCCATTTACCAACCTGTCTCATTTTGCTGCAGCAGATTGCTGCAGTGTCGCAACAAACTGATCGTGACGAATCGGAATTTCGCTGTAAACTGACAATTCGTTGTAGCCGGATTCGTGAGAATTCGGACTGATTGAACGGCTAGCAACGCCGTGAAGGATTCTTGTAGCCGGATTCGTGAGAATTCGGACGTGACCGGATGACGCCGAATTCTCACGAATTCGGCTACGGCGCATTCATAACCGCACACAACATATGAACATCGGCACAGTTTTTGCCTCTCAGTTCCGGGTGAATCAGGAACGGACGATCAACCGGATCGTCGCAGCCGGATTTCGGAGAGGTTGTTTTTGGCGGGGACAAGTGTTCCCGTACATCTGCAGCATGTTGAAAAAGGCAACTTTTTCAGCGTGTGTCATGCGGAACCAGTAACCACCGGAACCTGCTGGAGAAGACGGCCATGCCAACCTTTGCATACGAAGCAATGGATAGCTCGGGGCTCGAGGTGAAGGACACCATCGAGGCCCCATCGGAAGCCGAAGCTCAGACGATGATCCGGGAGAAGGGCTTCTACGTCACGAAAATCCGGGAAAAGGACCGGAAGAAGAAAGACCCCAAGAAGGGAGCCAAGGGAGCTGCCGGCAAGGGCAAAAAGCAGGGCAAGGCATTCACGATCGGCGGGGTCAAGCCGAAGAAGTTATGCCAGTTCACTCGCCAGCTTTCGACACTGCAGGACGCCGGGCTGCCCGTTCTTCGCAGTCTCAGAATTCTGGAAGGACAAAACAAACCCGGAGCACTCAAAAATGCTCTGATGGATGTCATCGAAGATATTGAAGGCGGAAATACGCTGTCCGAAGCGATGGCCAAACAGCCGAAGGCCTTCGACAACCTTTATGTGAACATGGTCAAGGCCGGGGAAGCCGGCGGTGCTCTGGAAGTGATTCTTCAGCGACTTGCAGACTTCAAGGAGAAGGCGCAGTCACTGAAACGAAAGATCATCGGAGCCATGATCTACCCGGCCGCGGTGATCACGGTCGCCGTGGTCATTGTGTCGTTCATCATGCTGTTCATCATTCCGAAGTTCAAAGAGATCTTCATCGGTTTCGGGGTCGAACTGCCGGCTCCGACTGTGCTGCTGATCAACTGTTCCGACTGGATGATGAGTTACTGGTACATGCTGTTCATCGGCCCGATCGGATTCTGGCTGTTTGTGAAGATCGTGAAGAAGAACAAGACGGGAGCCTATGTGATGGACTGGCTCGCGTTACGGATACCGTTGATAGGAAAGATTCTGCACATCGGCACGATCGCGCGTG
>JANNGQ010000657.1:0-2696 GCA_031403975.1 Planctomycetota bacterium | reverse complement strand
TGACAATGTCTGGATCGCCGGATCCCCGACGAAGCGACCCAAACATCTCTACCCAAAAATTCAAAGTTGGCGCCACACTAGTTTTGAAGTTGCGCATTTCATCAGGGCTGGAAGCCGGGCACATCGTCAGCCGGCGGCGTGAGCCCAATGGCACTCACTTTGTGGAACAATTGTCCCCAATTGTTCATCCGGTCGCAGGCGGAACAGTTGAGACAACTGTTCTACACTATGGCAAATCCGCCAAAGTGAGTGCCATCGGGCTCGACAGGATGTAGACCGTGGCGCGAGCCACTGGAACTTCTCGACGCTTGATTCAGAATCGATCACAAGAATGGAGAATTCTGTACGAAACTCTGGCGATCGTCGCACTATTGTGTGTCCGCCGTTTCGCTCGTCCCCTGTGGTGATTCCGGGCGAGGTTTGCGGCGGCCGTTGCGAGCGAGAGTCCAATGCGACTGACTTTACGAACCCTGTTGGCCTACCTGGATGACCGACTGCCGCCGGCAAATGCCCGCGAAATCGGTCAGAAGATCAATAACAGTCCGTTTGCCACGGAACTTACCGAGCGAATCAGGGAAGTGAAACGCCGGCGGCGACTAGCTGCGCCGAACACGCGGCAACCGGTCATCGAGGCAAATCTCATGGCCGAATACCTGGATGATCAGCTCACTCCGGAACTCGTGGCTCGCGTCGAAACGGAAATTCTGGCCTCGGATACCATGCTGGCCGAAGTCGCTGCCGCACACGAAGTCCTGGGAATGCTGCGTGACCCGGTGACGGTCGAGCCCCGACTTCGCGACCGGCTCTACGGACTGGACCCGACCGGCGCGACGGATTTTGTACGAGCGCTGACCGCAGACGCCCAAGTTCCGAAAATGCAGTCGTCCGTGGTCTCTGAGTGGAGACCACTGGCATCGCGGATGGTCTCATCGCGAAAACTTCCAGGTGTGATCGCGGTGGCGCTGGGCCTGCTTTGGCTGGGTTCAGTCGTTTCGGATGGTGTTCTGTTCGGAACCGGCGGTAGTCCGGCTTCGGGAGCAGATGGGAATCCCTCCGTGCAGGAAGAAGCGGTGATCGCGGACGCCGATGCGCAGCCGGAAGAGACACTGGAGACAATCCGCAAGGCGCCTGGCGATGCGGACGCCGCAGCTTCATCCGTTGTGGCCGACGCGCCTGCCGGAGCAACGTCGACTGCGGACGCAGCGAATGCAGATCTCGCAGCACTGGATCCCGGCACTGCCGTTCCGGATCCGCCACTTCCGATCGATGAGCTTGTCGCAGCAGCAGATGCCGTACTCCCCGACGTCGCGAAGCCGGAAGCCGGGGTACCTGCGGCCGGCGTCGCGGTGCCCGCATCGGATGTTCCCGGTCCTGCGGTAGACAACAACGCTGAACCGGCCCCCATTTTCCTTCAGGCGGACAGCCGAATTGTGCTCAGTCTTGATGAGCAGGTGAATCGCTGGGTCAAGCTGTCGGATATTCCCGGCGGAAATGCCGTCGACCCGGCGCCAAACCTTGTCGATTGTCGTCCATTGATCGCACAGCGCTGGTTTGGAATCCCCGAATCCTTTGAAGTCGTGGTATCCACGGACAGCGCCGGCTGGACGGCAACGCTGCCGGGAGCTGCAATCGTCCGGATTCACGAAGGGGATCTCAGCGGGCTTGACGTTCTGTCAGGCCGCTTGCTGCTGCGTGCTGACAAGGCTGTCGCGTGGCATGATCAGTCGCCACCGCGGTTTGCCCTGGGAACCGGATTCCAGACATCAGAACTCGTTTTGCAGACGCCCGATACTGTACTCGGCATCGAAGTCATGGCCCGCGCCGATGCACCCGATTCGGATTCCAATCCGGCTGTCGCGGAAGTCCGCAGTATACTTCCGATGGATGCCGACTTGCTGGTTCGACTCACCGTTGTCGATGGCTCCGTCACTCTGAAATCACCAGGATCGGATGTCGAGACACCGATTGCGCGAGGACATGGCGTCTCGTGGATGATTCTGGATATGACCGGATTCACGGCGCTGACACCGGAAATCGGACCATCGCTGGCAGCGCTGCCAGCATGGCTCCTGGGACAAGGGAATCAGGACGTGCCAGAAACCATCAATCTGAGAAATCAGCTGCTGGGAGCACTTTCGGAAGGTGATGACCCTGGTGATGCTGTGCTCAGGCTGCTTGACGATCGCAACCCGCAGGCCGGAGTCATGGCGGTTCAGCTGTTGTCGATGACTCGTGATGTTGAACGTTTGTTGGGCATTGTCTTTGAACCCCGCGATGAAACCGTCCACCGGGCCGCAATCGACGGACTCTCAGCGATTGCCATGAGTTCCGGCAGTGGGCGGCAGGCGATTCAAGGGTGGCGGCAATGCAGCCGGTTTGGATTCGGGTTCGGGCGCAGCAACCGGGGGGGGTTCAGCAGATGTGACAGGCAACGTGGTTGACATGAGTTCGGCGAACTCGTTGGAGAGTAGCGGGCTGGGCGGGGGTAATCCAAGCGGCGCTTCCTCCCCCGTGGGCGTCAACGGCGCAATCTCGGTGGGCGGTTTCGATACTTGCGGTTTCGGGTTGGGTTTAGCGGGAGGCGCTTCTGGTTTTATCGGAGGCGACGGCAACGCCAGGCGAGCTTCGATAGGCGTTGTCTCTTTAGCATGTTCCCACACGGGTGGGATCACCCAATCGCGCGACAACAGCCCCAG
>JANNGQ010000656.1:0-1969 GCA_031403975.1 Planctomycetota bacterium | reverse complement strand
GTCCCGTCCGGGCGGACGACTCGCAGCGCATGGCCACTGCGCTCCACAATGTAGATGTTGCCGCGTGAGTCTTCGGCGACAGCTCGCGGATCCACAAGCGGGCTGTCCACAGCCTTCATCCCGTCCATCGGGACGTCACTTTCGCCATTGCCTGCTATCGTTGTCACAATTCCGGACCTCAGATCCACGGCGCGAATGCGGTGGTTGTTCAGGTCGGCAATGTGCAGCGCGGTGCAGGTCGGATTCAGGGTGATACACATCACGAAATCAAACGTCGCCGCAATTGCCGGACCACCGTCGCCGCTGAAGCCCTTCCGGCCATTCCCGGCAATGGTCGAAACGATGCCGGTCGTTGCGTCGACTTTCCGGACACAGTGATTCCAGCTGTCGGCGATGTACAGATCTCCGTTCGGAGTCACCGCACAATTGTGCATTCCGTTAAACGTCGCGGACGCCAGAGGCCCGCCGTCACCTTTGTAACTTTTCGATCCGTCGCCGCCGGCATGAGACAGGTTTCCGGCTGCGTCCAGCCTGTGAACTCGCCCGCCTTCCAGTTCGACAAGCCACATCTCGCCTTCAGAGTTGAAGTCGACACCGAACGGAGCCGTCAGCGGACTCGCCTTCGGATCCCAGTCGCCTCCCTCAGACGACAACAGCCCGCCGACAACAAATTCGACCTCACCGGCTGTGAGCGGCGATGACATGCAGAACACCGCTGCCAACGCCACCAGGCCGCGAAACAGATTCGTCGCTGAGAAAGCAATTTCCCTGTCACTCAATTTCATGATCACACCCTTTACACCGCATGAATGACATCCTGTCGCACCAAAACTGCTGAGATGACTTCGATTGAGCATCTTATGATATTCTCTGCTTTAGCTCTATCATCGTCGCCGTTGGTGCTTCTATGGAATCGTTGGCTTGCTTGTCTGCTCGGCAACAGGCATCATCATTGGCGTCACGGCTGGTGTTGCGAACTGAAACGCAGCACAACCTGGCCGCTGGGTTGTTGTGCCGATGGCTTCTTCGTGCCACTGAAATCCGTCCAATGGAGACTGAGCCGTGAGATTCATTGTGACGATCGACCGTGACGAAGACGGCGTTTGGATTGTCGAGTGCCCGTCGATTCCCGGTTGCGTCAGTCAGGGTGCCACGCGACAGGATGCTTTGGCCAATGTTCAGGATGCCATCAAAGCTTGCCTGGTCGTGCGGTCGGAACGCGGGCTGCCTCTCACGATTGAAACTCATCAGGTCGAGGTGGTGGCCTGATGGCCTGTGCGAAAAGGATAAACGTTATGAAACCACCTGGAAATGATCATCCATCGCCCGCCGCTTTAGATCGACGGCAGTTGTTGGCCTACGCCGGCTTTGGTGCGACGATGCTGACAGCTACGCCGGGGGCCTTCGGGCATCAGGCTGAGGCAGCCCACGAACCGCCGCGGTACCGCATGAAGAAATCGATCAACCTGTGGGCATTTCCGTATCCCGGAAAAATGTCGCTGCGTCAGTGTCTGCAGCTGGCGAAAGACGCCGGATTTGACGGGATTGAGCTGAATTACGACCTGGACAGTGAGTTGTCGCCGAAGTCGGGAACGAAGGAATTCACGGCGATTCGAAAGATGGCCGAAGAGATCGGAATCGCCGTCAGCGGAGTGTGCTCATTCCTGTTCTGGCCGTATCCTCTGACCAGCAATGATCCTGTCGAGAGAGCGCGTGGCCTCGAACTGGCAGGCCTGATGACTCAGGCGGCTCATGATCTGGGCACAAAGAATCTGCTTGTTGTGCCGGGTGCCGTGCATATGCCGTGGCGAGCCGATCATGATCCGACTCCCAATGATGTCTGCGACCAACGCGCGAAGGAAGCAATCGGCAAACTTCTTCCGGGTGCCGAGAAGCTGCTGGACCGCTACGGGGGGCTGCAGGACCACTTCGTCACCCGCGACGGCTACACCATGGACGCCGTCGTCGG
>JANNGQ010000655.1:0-8407 GCA_031403975.1 Planctomycetota bacterium | reverse complement strand
GATCAGATCCGCGACGCCCTGCGACTGCTGCGCGGCTGCCTGCACGATCTGGTCGTGTTTCAAGTTCTCGACCCGGCAGAAAAGACACTGACCTTTGACGGGCCTCGTCTGTTTGAAGATCTCGAAAGCGGCCAGAGGATTTACAGTGATCCCGATTCTGTGCGGCCTGAATATCTGCGAAAACTCAACGCTCATCACAAGGCTCTGCAAATCGAATGCGATGCCGTCGGTGCCTCTTTGAGACAACTGACGACTGACCAACCATTGGAACTGGCGCTCGCCGAATTCCTGCAGGCTCGGCGACAGCGGTCAGTAAGGTAAGAATCGACTGCCACAACGATCCTCTGCTCGCTGCTCATCCCTATGTTCGAACTCCTCGCTCCATATTTCGCTGTTGCCGGTGGTCTGCTGGCCGGAGTCCCGATCGTGCTGCATATGCTGCGGCGGACCCCGGCGATCAGGATGCCGTTCAGCGTCGTACGATTTCTGTCACCAACTCTTCCGAAGACGACGAAACGGTCGACCCTCGAACACTGGCCGTTGATGTTGTTGAGAATCCTTGCAGTCGCGTTGATCGCCCTGGCTTTTGCGCGACCGTTTCAGCGGCTGACCGTGGCGAAAGAGGCGGAATCCGGCAGTGCTGATCGAATTGCCGTTCTGCTCGACGCCAGTGCCAGCATGCGACGGGACGGGCTGAGGGAGGCTGTCATTGCCGAAGTTCAGAACATCGCCGCGGAACTGAATCCCGACGATACAGTCAGCATTTCCGCATACTCGGAAACATCCCGAAAACTGATCACGGCAGAAGAGTGGCGTGAGTCTGAAGTGGGCAGCCGATCGGCACTGATTGAAAGGACGATTACGGAATATGAGCCTGACTGGCTGTCGACGAACACGGACAGCGCAATGCTGGAGGCTGCTGATGAAGTGGCTCGCGAAGAAGGGGTCAGCGGACCCGACGGTGAGCGGCGCGTAATCCTGATTACGGACTTTCAGATGGGCAGTGAACTGGACGCACTTCGATCCGGAACATGGCCGGATTCGGTCAAACTGGATCTTCGTATCGTGGCACCTGCTTCAACAGGCAACGCGGGACTCAGTCTGGCGGAAGACCAGCGGTCGGGACGGATCCGGGTCCGGGTCACGAATTCCGGGGATGCCACGATGACAAAATACCTGCTGCAGCCGTTCGACGTGGCGGGTGTCGCCGTGGGAACACCGCTGACGGCTGAAGTGGGGGGCGGCAACCGGCGGACGTTCACAATGCCGGACACGGTGGAAGGTAAGCCACAGATCGCCGGCGTCGAACTGCTGGGAGATGTGCATCCGTTCGACAACGTCGTCGACCTGCCGATTGATGAACGAACCGTCATTCGGGTTGCGCACGCCGGTTCGGCTGATGCCAACAACGCGGATGCGATGCGGTACTATCTGCAGCGGGCGATCGACGGCAGCGAGACAGTTCCGGTGGATATTGTCGACCTGATCGGCGATGACGGCGTCGCCATCCCTGCTCCGGAGGACGTCCGACTGGTGTTTGTGACCGAGACCATTCCAGAAAGTCTGGCAATGGCACTCAATGCAGTGCCGGAACGTGGCGGCATCGTGCTGATCGCGCTGAAGTCGGCTGAAATGGCGGGCTCGGTCAGGAGCCTGCTGTCGGATGCACTTTCTGTCTCGGAGGCGGAAGTGCAAGTGAAAGATTATGCCATGCTGGGCAGAATTGATTTTTCCGACTCTTTGATGGCACCGTTTTCCGATGCGAGATTCTCAGATTTTTCGTCGATCCGGTTCTGGCAGCATCGAATACTCAAGTTCGATGAATCGTTGCCCGACGCACCGCGGATTATCGCCCGATTTGATTCGGGAGCACCTGCCATCGTGGACATCGTCCGGTCATCAGGCGGTCGAGTCATTGTGCTGGCGGCCGGATGGCATCCGGAGGACAGTCAGTGGGCCCTCTCGACACGGTTTCCGCCGATGATTCACCGGCTTGTCAGCCTTGCCAACCCGAGGCAATCCGGGCATCAGCTGTGCGAGGTGGGGCAGCGGATCGATGCCCACGAACTGTCTGGGACGGAACTCTGGACTCTGACCCGACCGGATGGTACCGTGGTTGCCGGTGCTGGCATTGCGGAAGAGCCGCATGCAGCAACGGCGAACGGATCAAAGACGCTCACTTCATCATTGACAACACTCGATCGGCCCGGCCGGTGGACGCTGACCGGTGATGCCGGGGAAGGACCGAAGTCCGTCAGCCTGCTTGTGACCGTCGCGGCATCCGAGAGCCGCACAGAACCGCTTCCGGCAGGCCAATTGCAGGCACTCGGACTTTCGGCCGAAATTGCGTCGGTCAAGGTCACGGGGTCGGCCGTGCTTGACCCGGCGCAGGCCGCTCAACTCGATGCCAGCGAACTGGAATCCCGCCAGAAGTTCTGGCGCTGGCTGCTTGTCGCGGGACTTTGCTGCCTGGCGGCAGAGGCGATGCTCTCGTCCGTGATTGAGCGTCGGCAGAGAATGTTGCAGAGTGAAGCGTAGACCTGACAAGATTCTTACAAACTTGTGACAGGCAACTCACCACTCCGTTCCGGCAATCGCGTCCAATACCTCGAACCGTATGGCGGCGTTGTTTGATGCAAACTCTGATTGTGCAGGAGAAACTTCGATGATTGGAATTCCGGTGTGTTTCCGAGCCGCAGTTGTTGTGGCGGCAATGTTTTCGGTGAATGCCGTGATGACGGCGGCAAACGGGCGAGAAGCGGGCTCTGTACCGAAGCTGACGCTGAATGCAAAGCCAGCGTACTCAGTACTGAAAGCCGGCGAGAAACAGCTGACGTGGATGCGCGTGGGATTGACGGGGTTTCATCTCGAAAAGGAAGGCAAGCGACCTCCGATCAACGTCGCGATCGTGCTTGACCGCTCCGGTTCGATGCAGGGCGACAAGATTGAAAAAGCCCGTGAAGCCGCAATCAGCGCACTTGACCTGCTGCAGCCTACCGACATTGTGTCGGTGATTGCTTACGACTCAGATGTCAATGTTCTGATTCCGGCAACGAGGCTGACGGACAAGGAACAGGTGGCGTCGGTGATCCGCAGCATTCAGGCGAACGGCAACACGGCGCTGTTCGGCGGCGTCAGCAAGGGAGCGGCGGAAGTTCGCAAGTTTCTGGATGACAAACATGTCAACCGCATCATTCTGCTGTCAGACGGACTGGCCAACGTCGGTCCGTCGGCTCCGGGGGAATTAGGGTCACTGGGTGAATCACTGAAGAAGGAAAACATCAGCGTCTCGACTCTCGGACTTGGGCTGGGTTATAACGAAGACCTGATGGTGGCGTTGGCGGGTAAAAGCGGCGGCAACCATCAGTTTATTGAAAACGCATCGGAACTTGCCGGCATTTTCCGGGGCGAGTTCGACGAAGCCCTTTCGATCGTTGCTCAGGAAGTCGACCTGAAGATCACCATTCCCGAGGGCATTCGTCCGGTGCGCGTGCTGGGCAACGTGGCAGATGTCAACGGCCAGACGGTGGTGACTCGGTTGTCACAGGTCTACAGCGATCAGGAAAAACATGTGGTGATTGAAGTCGAGATTCCCGAGAGTATGGCAGTCATTTCCGCAGAAAGAGCTGATGCAGGAAATGTGATCTCGCTGGGCAGCGTCGAGGTCAGCTACACCAACATGCACAGCAATACGTCAGAAACACTGTCCGGAATCGTGGCCGTGACTTTCAGCAGCTCGGATGACCAGGTCAAGGCCAGCCTCGACAGCAAAGTCATGGCCGATGTCGTGGCGCTCGTTGCCAGCGAGCAGAATAAACTGGCGACGCAACTGCTGGACCAGGGCGACATCGAAGGGTGCCGGAAGTGCCTCGAGGAAAATGCTCGTTTCCTCAGCATCAATGCCGTGCAGCTGTCGAGTGAATCGCTCGGGCTGGATGCAATCCGAAATTCTGGCCAATTGAAACAACTGGACGGTGTCAGTTCCAATGCCGCTCCCGGTGCGGTTCGTGCAAGAAAGGACTTTCGCGACTATCAGCTGGAAAAAGATCAGCAGGCACCTGCTGCGAAGCCGTAAAGCCAGTCCGACGATCGGCCAGACCGGATTTGCTCAGGCAGGACGGGTTCCGGTGCGCCGGAACCCGTCTGATCGAGTCGGGTCGCAGTCCGCTAAATCTCAAAGGACTGACCGAACTGCGGGATGATCGGGGGCAGGTCGGAGCAGTCTTCGACAATCTTCGCGAGTGCGGCGGCGGATTTGGATTCGCCGTGAACAAGAAACACCTGGCCAGCGCCTCCGCGCTGCAGAAGTTCGCCGAACCACCATTGAAAATCACCGGCGTCTGCGTGGGCCGACAGGCCGTTCACGACTTCGACGCGGGCTCTGAGCGGATACAGCCGTCCGAGGATCTTCAGTTCAGATCGACGTTCCACGATCTGACGACCGAGCGTATGCTCGGCCTGGAAACCGATAATCATGATCGTGTTGGCGTCGTCGGAAACGGTTTGCTTGAGATGATGGACAACTCGTCCGTTCTCACACATGCCGCCGGCAGAGATGATGACACACGGGCCGGCGCGGCGATTGATCGCCATGCTTTCCTGCTGAGACTGCGTGTACGTCAGGCCGGGAAAGTCGAAGACATCATCGTCGTGTTCGAGTGTGTTCTGAACACTCCCGTGCATGACGTCGGAATGGTCCCTGTGAACATCCGTCAGACGAGTCGCGAGCGGACTATCGACATACACAGGAACTCGGCACATTTCGTCTTCGTTGCTGAGTTCGTTCAGCAGATAGACGAGCATCTGAGTCCTGCCCAGGCTGAACGCGGGAATAATGACTTTGCCTCGTCTGCGGGACGCCTCGCAGATGACGCGCTGCATTTCCGCTTTCACATCAGAAGCGTCCGGATGCAGACGGTCGGCGTACGTTGATTCCGAAATCAGCACATCGCAGCGTTCGACTGTTTCAGGATTCATCAGCAGGGGCTGACCGCGCCGCCCGAGATCTCCGGTAAACACAACTCGCTTGATCTCATCGCCGTCCTGAAGTTCCAGCTCAACGATGGAAGCACCGAGAATATGACCAGCGTGGCTCAACCGCACGCGGACGCCTTTCTGGATTTCCTTCCAGGTGTGAAACGGAATACCTTCGAAAAGTTTTGCCGCTTTCTTAGCATCTTCATCGGTATACAGAGGCTTTATTGCACGGCCCTGATACCGCAGGTTCTTTTTAGCCAGATAACGGGCATCTTCCTCCTGAATATGCGCACTGTCGCGCATCATGACGGAGGCGATATCGGCTGTGGCCCGACTGCAGAAAATCGGCCCCTGATAACCCGCGCGGCAGAGCCCGGGCAGATTGCCGCAATGGTCGATATGCGCGTGTGAGAGGACGACGGCATCCAGCTTTCGCGGCAAACAACGGAAGTGCTCGTTTTTCGGGCGGACTTCATCGGCCCGGCCTTGAAAAAGGCCGCAGTCGAGCAAAATGCGGGAGGAATCCGTTTCGATAAGATGCTGGCTTCCGGTGACCTCACCGGCGGCTCCGAGAAATGTGATTTTCATAACGCTCTGAATTCGGATTTGTTCGATTTCATGGGCAATTGTTGATTTTCGTGATCAACGTCCGCCCGTATGTTCAGAAGTCCATGATTTTGTCTGGAAATACTTGAAAAACCAGCGAACATCCGGTCCTCGCAATGTTGTAGAGTTGTAGAGGGGGCAATGCGAGCCTCGCCGGAATTCAGGAGAACAAGGGCCATGCGGACGGGAATCACGACGCTTGGGTGGTTCAGCTACTTTGGGATAACGCTGGTGACCAGCCAATTCATTGGCGTGACCAGGGCCGATGAGCCAGAACAGTCGGTTTCGACGGGCGTTTCAGAAAACGCAGCAGATGTTGGAACGGACGTTGTTTCGATTGGAGAGTACGTCGATCAGCAGATCCGCCAGGGCTGGCAAGACAATGAGATTGAACCGTCGGCTGCTGCGACGGACGAAGAATGGGTGCGACGGATTTATCTCGATCTGCTGGGACGCATTCCGACGCTGGAAGAAGCTCGCACATTTCTGGCCGACGACGGCCCCCGCAGGCGGTCGGTGCTGGTGGAATCGCTGCTCGAGCACGAAGACTACGTCCGCAACTTCACAACGGTCTGGGCCAACAACTGCATCGGGCGCGGAGCACCTCGAAGAGTCAGCCGGACAGGGATGGAGAAGTTCTTCCGTGAGGCATTCGCAAAGAACCGTCCGTGGAATGAAATCGTTGTCGACATTGTGACGGCTTCGGGGCACTTCGAAGAAAACGGAGCGGTGAACTACATCCTGGCGCAAATGCAACTGCAGGATGAAGGTGTACAGCTGACGGCGATGACGACTCGTCTGTTTCTCGGTCTGCAGGTCCAGTGTACTCAGTGTCACGATCATCCCTTCAACAAGTGGAAGCAGGATCAGTTCTGGGAATACAACAGCTTCTTCCGCCAGGTTGACAAGCTTGATCACCGCAAACCGGATCCGACTTCCGGACGGATGGTGGACGACTACTCCGAAGTTGTCTGGCAGGAATTCACCGGCGCGGTCTTTTATGAAAAACGCAGCGGACTGGTGCGACCGGCCTTTCCGCGTTTCGAGGGCCATGAAGTCGATCCAGGTGTGGGAATTGACCGCCGTGAAGAATTCGGCAAGCTGCTGACGGAGCCGGTAGGTGACCAGTCGCCGCATATCGCACAGGCGATGGTGAACCGCATGTGGGCTCATTTCTTCGGTTACGGATTCACTCGTCCTGTTGACGACATGGGCCCTCACAATCCAGCCAGCCATCCGGACCTGCAGTCCCGGCTGTCGCGGGAATTTGTGGCGGCAAACTACGATATCAAACAGCTCATCCGCTGGATTGTTTCCAGCGAGGCCTATTCGCTCAGCAGCCAGTACGGCGAGAAGAATGCAATCGATGAACCCGCCGCGGGCGAGATCCCGCTGTTCAGTCACATGTACCTGAAATCGATGCAGGCCGAACAGATGTACGACTCGCTGATCGTGGCCAGCCGTGCGCATCAGGCGGGGCAGGGTGGATGGAGCGCTCAGGAAGACCAGCGACGACAATGGATGCAGCAGTTTTTCGTAGCCTTTGATAACGATGAAAACGACGAATCCACGACCTTCAACGGAACAATTTCTCAGGCTCTGATGATGATGAACAGTCAGCTGATGGAGAAGGCCTGCAGCGTTGAACGGGGCAGCTTCCTGTTCGAGTCGATGAGCAAGCCAGGTCCGGAAGTTCAGAAGATTCAGGACTTGTATCTGGCTTCATTGACGCGACAACCGACAAGATCGGAAGTTGGAAAAGTTCAGAAACTGCTGAACAGTTACGGAGCGCAGAAACTGAACGGGTATCAGGATCTGTTCTGGGCGCTGCTGAATTCAAATGAGTTTGTGTTGAACCACTGAGTGTAATCGGTGAGCAGGATGGACATTCCTGTCCGCCGAATTCCTGCTGGACCTGAATGTCCTGCCCGCATGGTGTTTTTTGCAGAATTGGAGTGACTGAATGGCTCTTTGGAATAACTACGGGATGAACCGCCGTCACTTCATGCAGCACATGGCAACTGCAGCGGCAACGGTCCCTGCGATGAATTTTCTGTCGCACGTTCAGGCGAATGCCGACGTAGTCCGGTCAAATCAGAAGTCCTGCATTCTGATGTGGATGGGCGGCGGACCGCCGACAATCGACATCTGGGATCTGAAGCCGGGGTCGAAGAACGGTGGCGAGTTCAGTCCGATCGATACGGCGGCGTCCGGAGTTCAGATCAGCGAACACATGCCCGAAACCGCTAAGGTGTTTGGTGACCTGTCACTCGTGCGTTCGATGAGCACTCGTGAAGCCGATCATGGGCGCGGCCGGTATTACATGCAGACGTCGTATGTGCCTAACCCCACGGTCGTGCATCCGACATTCGGCTCGATTGTCAGCCACGAAATCGGCAAGACGCGCAAGGCTCTGGAGATCCCGGCGTTTGTCTCGATCGACGGAGGTGCCGGACAGGCTGGATTCCTCGGAATGACCCACGCTCCGTTCGTCGTGGACAACACCGGTCGCATTCGCAATGAACCGACGGAAGATGGCAAGAATCGCCTTGGAGCGCGTCTGACGATGCTGGAAGAGATTGAGTCCGGCTTCATGCAATCCCGTCGCGGTGATCTGCCAAGAGATCACAAAAACGTGTATGCCAACGCCGTCAACCTGATGACCTCGAATCAGATGGCGGCATTCAGCGTCAATAAATCGGATCCGACTCTGGGGCTGGAGGCAGAATCTCAGGCAACAAAAGATGCCTACGGACCGGGTGGCTTCGGCCAGGGTCTGTTGTTGGCTCGACGACTGGTACAGGTCGGCGTTCCGTTCGTGGAA
>JANNGQ010000654.1:0-5704 GCA_031403975.1 Planctomycetota bacterium | reverse complement strand
CCCGTCCATGTCCTTTTTTCTGTACAACCAGGACGGAACGCAAGCGATCGCGCGGCCTTACCTGGACGGCCGGCCCGCAGAAACCTCGCTGCGACAGTCGCCCGCACGTCCTCCGGAAAACATGCCCAGGTATCACGCATTCGACAATTGGGATGAGGGAACCAATGCACCATCTCACAACTTCATCTACGACTTCGACGTGTTTCGATTCTGTGTCAACGATACCTGGCACGAGGTGTTGCAGCATTCGGCAACGGGGGAAGTGCTGTCAGGATCGCTCGCGGCATTAGTCGACGCCTTTTCGTCAGGCTGCTCGATCAAGCTCGGAATCGACAACCTTTGCGCGGATCTTGCTCAGGACTCGCAACAAACCGTAGACCACGAAATCTTCGTTCAGGGAGGTTCCGGCTACTACTACAGCGAACAGAAGCTGTTTATCATCGGCTCGCATCCACTGGTGCGAGTTAACCCCCGCGTGCCCATGCAATATGCGAGTCGCAACTGGGATTTCGGTTGGCTGATGGTCCGAAGCGATGGCCACGTCGTCTATCGCCGCTGCGAACCTTACTCGCTGAGCTTTTCTGATCACGTCACGCGGAATTCCGTCCGCTGGTTCGTCCGCTGACGGCTGGCCACCATGACGACTTTTCCTGTTCGCTCTGAGGCAGTGAGTTTCTACTGTTGGCCCGCCGCTCCGTCGGCGGGAATTCAGTAGCTTGGGGCCATCTGCCCCGAGCGATCCCAGCCGGCGGAGTCCCGGCGCGCCGGGAGACAACCGTAGGTAACCGCATCGCTATCCCGAACGCCGCGAAGCAATGACCCGCCCTGCTGGCTGTTCCCCGCCCGTAACGGTTGTCAGAATACTTCGTAACTCATCTTCCGCCTTTTTTTTGGATCGAAGTGATGACGCGCATGGCATTCGTTGTCGTAATTGCCCTGGCCACTGCTTCGGTGTCCGCCGAAGATTGGCCGCAGTTTCGAGGCCCCAACTGCACAGGAGTATCGAAATCGACAGCGCCGCTTCCCGTTCAATTCTCAAGTACGGAGCACGTGAAATGGACGGCCCGGCTGGGTGACGGAATCGGCAGCCCGGTGGTTGCTGCCGGGCGAGTCTTTACATCGGTGATGATTGATGACCGGACAGTCGGTCTCGCGGCCTTCGACGCAGTCTCCGGAGAACAGCTCTGGATGCGATCCTGGCCAGTCGGCGATGCGGATGAAATCCATGCGACGAACAGCCACGCGGGGACGACGCCGGCTGCAGATGCTGAGCGAGTCTACTTCTACTTCAGCACGCTGGGAATGGTGAGCCTGGATGCGATGACAGGGGCGGATATCTGGCACCAGGAACTGCCGGTTCCGTATTTTGTCTTCAAGTGGGGCGCGGGGATGTCGCCCGTACTTCACAAAGAACAACTGCTGTTCTGTCAGGATGACGACCTCCATCCGGCGCTCTACGCCTTCGACAGACGCACGGGCGAGATTCGCTGGAAGGATGACCGCAATGACATGGCGGTCAACTACTCTCATCCCGTGATCTGCGAAACTCCTGGAGGTGACGAGATCATTGTGGCCGGTACGGGACTGCTGATCGGGTACGAACCAGCGACCGGAAAACGATTGTGGCAGGCCCACACGCTGCTGCGCAATATCAAGACGACGCCTGTCAGCTGCGACGGCATCATCTATATTTCACTGCAGAGCAAGGGAATTGCCAGCCAGTGGCTCGCCTCCATCGATCGGGCGACAACTGGAAACAGCGACAACAAGGTTTCCAGGGACGAAGTCCAGGGATTCTTCGGTAAGCGTCCAGTTCCCGAAGCCTTCTACACGAAGACGTTTGAACGAGGTGACCTCAATCGCGACGGCGTTCTCGAAGGTCGTGAACTGGATATTGCGTTCCTGCCTCCCGGAAACGCGGCCGGGGCGGCGTTCGACGCGGACGTTGCCGAAGACGAATTCATCCTGGCCGTGAAAGGCGGAGGCCGCGGCGATGTGACAAACACGCATGTCCTGTGGAAGCAGCCTACGAAACACACCGATCACATTGTGTCGCCACTGGTCGTGCATGACCGGATGCTGTTGATCAAGTCGGGCGGCATCGCGACCTGCTTTGAAACATCACAAGGCAAGCTGCTCTTCGGGCCTGTTCGAATCGATAACGCCGGTGACTACTTCGCGTCTCCGGTGTCTGGCGACGGAAAGATCTTTGTGGCCAGCGAAAACGGAAAACTTGTTGTTCTGCGCGACGCACCGGAACTCGAAGTGCTCAGTGTCAATGACATGGGCGATTCAATACTCGGCACACCGGCGATTGCCGACGGCGCGTTGTTCGTCCGCACGAGAAAGGCGCTGGCGCGAATTCAATTGTGATAATAATGCATTACCCGCCGACCCCGGGGACTGTCGGTTTAGTCGCGATTCCTCGTGGGGGCAGGCTTCCAGCCTGCCTGGACTTGAAACAATGTATGTGCTTTTGAATCGATCAGGCAGGCTGGAAGCCTGCCCCACGATAAAACCGACAATCCCCCTGTGTCGAATGGCGTGGACGTAACGCCAGCCGAACGCGCCAGCGTCGGGCCTTCGCCCGGAAAACGCGGGAGATTCCTTGCCCGCTCCTTCAGAACCCCGCGTTTCCAGGAATACTCCCGACATGAGAAAAAGCAAGACGCTGGCCCGCATCCGAAACAAGCAGGCGGTGAGGATGTGCTGCCTTGGCCACTACATTCCAGCCTTCGTCAAACATGCCGCTCACTTTGGCTTCGACTGCATCTGGCTTGACCTGGAACATCGGAACTTCTCTGATCGCGATGTTCAGGCCCTTCTCGCCTATTCGCACCTGCATGACATCGACATCATGGTCCGCCCGGCATCGCTGGAGAAAACACGGCTCTATCGTTACCTGGAAGACGGCGCTGCCGGGTTGATGATTCCTCACGTTAACACGGCCGAGAAAGCCCGGATGCTCGTCGATGCCGTGAAGTTTCCGCCGCTCGGTGATCGCGGACTGGATGGCGCAGGTCTTGACGCAGACTACTACGTCGGCAACTCGGACACTTTCGTGCAACAGGCGAACGAAGAGACGTTTCTGGTTGTACAGATCGAAACTCTGCAGTCCGTCCGAAACGTGGACGAAATCGCCGCTGTTGCCGGTGTCGACGGACTGTTTATCGGTCCCGGTGATCTGGGGCTGCGAACTAAACTTGACCCGAGCGAAGGAACGCTGGAGTCCGCGTATGAACGAGTGGCCAGTTCCTGCAGGCGGCATGGCAAAGCATGGGGCGCACCAGCAGCCACCGGGGAGATCCTGAAGCAGCGTATCCGGCAGGGTGGTCAGTTACTCAATCACGGTGGAGAATTCGGAGCCATCATGGCGATGCTCAGAGACTGCGCCGCGGCGTTCGCGAGCAGCGAACAGGAATCGACATGATCAACCTGAAGGACAGGATCGCGCTGGTCACCGGCGCCGGTCGCGGAATCGGCAAGGGCTGCGCGATGCAGCTCGCACGGTGCGGCGCGGACATGATCATCAACGATCGTCCCGGCAGTCCGGATCTTGAGGCGACAGCCGCCGAGATCCGGTCACTGGGACGAACGTGTCTCGCGATCGAAGCGGATGTGTTTTCCAGATCCGGCTGCGAACAGCTTCTGGCCCGGGCGCTCGAAGCGTTTCACAGAATCGATATCCTGGTGAGCAACCCGGCGTACAGTCACCGCTGCGCGTTTCTCGATTACGCACCCGAAGAATTTGAACGAACGATCAAAGGGACATTGATCAGCGGCTTCCACATGAGTCAGCTTGCGGGTCGCCACATGGTCGCGCGGGGCGGAGGAGGAAAGATCGTCTTCGTCTCGAGCGTGCAGGCTGAAATGCCGTTCAGCCTGTGTGCCGCGTATGGAGCTGCCAAGGCCGGCTTGAATCACTTGACCAGATCGATCGCGGTCGAACTTGCACCGCACCGGATCAACGTCAATGCCATCGAGCCCGGCTGGATCGACACTCCCGGTGAACACGTCGACTTCTCGGATGAAACGATGGCCACTGAAGGCCGGCGATTGCCATGGGGACGCCTTGGGTTGCCGGAAGACATCGGCAATGCGGCGGCATTTCTGGTGTCGGATGAGGCCGACTACGTCACGGGAACAGTGTTGCCGGTGGACGGGTGCTTCCGGTTCAAGGACTGCGGGCCCGAAAACATCATTCAACCATCGGAGCCGGGACGATGACTCTTCAACTCCGGCGGGTCGCGTTTCGAGGCGCGTCGGACGGGCCTCACCTGCTGATCACCGGCGGCGTGCATGGCGATGAGTTCGAACCGATCGCCGCCATTCGCCGACTGATCACTTTATTCGAAAGCCAGGCTCCCGCTGTGTCCGGGTATCGAGGGCGAGTTACGCTGATCCCCATCGTCAACGAAGCTGCCTTCCTGCGGGGACATCGCAGCGCCGAGGATGGACTGGACCTCGCGCGAGCCTGCCCCGGTCGAGCGGACGGCAGCATCACGGAGCAGACAGCGTGGGCGCTGAGCGAATTGATTCGGGGTGCCGACTACTACATCGATCTTCACACCGGCGGCACCGAACTGAGCGTTTATCCGCTGACCGGCTACGTGCTGCATGCCAACCCTGATATTCTGGAAACGCAGCGACGCATGGCGCGGGCCTTCAACCTGCCAGTCGTCTGGGGCACTGCCGCTGAC
Organism: Planctomycetota bacterium; assembly: GCA_031403975.1. Lineage (GTDB taxonomy): Bacteria > Planctomycetota > Planctomycetia > Planctomycetales > Planctomycetaceae > SXXK01. Next base: position 1,004 of record JANNGQ010000654.1, on the reverse strand, counting down.
CTGCAGGGTCGGTCGCTTTCGGTGGCGCGGGACGCGAATGTGCCGGCGATTTATTGTGAGTATCTGGGGTCAGCCACATGTGATCCGGCTGGTGTCGACGCTTATGTCAAAGGCTGCCTGAACGTCATGTCTGAACTGGGCATGCTCGATCAAGTTCGTCCACTCAGTCGAGTCAGATATGTCATTGAGAATCCTCAACCGAACTCCGGTCATATGCAGGTCTGCAACCCGTCCCCTGTCACAGGCTGCTTCGAAACAAACGTGAAACTCGGTCAGGCCATTCGCGCGGGAGATCCGCTGGGAACGGTTTATCCCCTCGATGGCAGCAATCCCGTGATGATTCCGGCCACGCAGACAGGCATCGTGCTGGTCCTGCGAACGTTCCCCCGCGTCCATGCCGGCGAATCGGTCGGTGTTGTACTGGAGACCGACAAGTGAGATTCATGGACAACTCAACTCCGCAACGTCAAGTGTATCTGTCCGGAAAGATGGTCCCGGAATCCGAGGCCATGATCTCTATCTTTGACAGCGCCGTGATGCTGGGTGACAGCCTGACGGAGTCGACTCGGACATTTCGGCATCAGCCATTTCGCCTCGACGAGCACATCACGCGACTGTATCGATCGCTCAAGGTCAGCCGCGTCGATCCCGGTCTGTCACCGGCCGAGCTCCACCGCGTGACGCTCGATGTCCTCGACGCAAATCGTGTGCTGATGGGTTCTGACGATGACTGCTGGATCGTCCACAACATTTCACGCGGACTGATGAAGCCCGGGCCCGGCACATCGCAGACCAACCCGGCCACCGTAATGGTTTTTACGAATCCCTTAGACCTGCGAGGCTGGGTCAGGTACTACACGGAAGGCTGCCATGCGGTGACGTCCATGAGCCGCGCTGTGCCCGCACAGTCTTTGGATGCGAGGATCAAGAACCGCAGCCGATTGTTCTATACGCTGGCGGATACTGAGGCCCGTCTGGTGGACCCCGATGCCCAATGTGTCATT
>JANNGQ010000653.1:0-2191 GCA_031403975.1 Planctomycetota bacterium | reverse complement strand
TCCTGACTCCTGACTCCTGACTCCTGACTCCTGATTCCCGATTCCCGAATCCCCCCTCATGCACGACATCATCGGCGACGTCCACGGCCACGCAGACGAACTCAGTCAATTGCTGCACAGACTCGGATACAACGAACACTCCGGTGTCTTCCGTCATCCGTCGCGGCAGGTCATCTTTTGCGGGGATTTCATCGACCGTGGTCCGCACATCAAAGACGTCCTTCGCATCTGCCGCTCGATGTGTGAAAACGGATCGGCGCAGGCGGTCATGGGCAACCACGAGCTGAATGCACTGGCCTACCACGCTCCCCATCCTGAACGAACGCAGGAATTCCTGCGAATCCACAGCGACAAGAATCGCAGACAGCATCGCGCGACGCTGGAACAACTCGACGCAGCGGAACTGACTTCGGCTCTGGATTGGTTCCGGACGCTGCCGGTGTTCATCGACACAGGTGAGCTGCGCGTCGTTCATGCCTGCTGGGATGCGAGTGATTTCCACGTCCTGTCCGATGCTGCGAACGATCACGGCTTCATGACGGACGCCTTTCTGCAGTGCGCCACAACTCCCGGTAATCCTGTCTTCCGTTCGATCGAGCGAGTACTGAAGGGACCGGAAATGCGCCTCCCCGATGGTCGCACAATCACCGACAAAGAAGGAAACAAACGCTCCGCCAGTCGCATCCGCTGGTTCGAATCTGCAGCCGGCCACAATTGCGCGACGTACTCACTTCCGGCTTCACCTGACCCGGAACTCATCGAAATCCCGGTTCCGCAAAGTGCCCGTCCGGCGCTTTACCGATCAACCGATCCGCCGGTCGTCTTTGGACACTACTGGCTTTCCAGCCCAGTCCCTGCACCACTCGCCGTTAACGTAGCATGTGTGGACTTCAGCGTGGCAAAGGGTGGAATGCTGGCGGCGTATCGGCACAACGGGGAGCGCGAACTGGTCGCGGAGAATTTCGTCACGGTGCCTTGCCGGTCGACGGCATTGAAGTGATTCCGGTCGTACTTCAGTTGAACAGCGACTGAGTGGACGATCAAATCTGACACACGCGGAACAAAAATACCGTGATGCGTGTGAATCCGCGCCGTGAGTTGATGTCTGAAGTACGGCACTGCTGCCGCTGAGAAAAGGCCCGATTCATGTCCAAGTCCCCTGATCGCACTGAATCGATCTTCGCCGAAGCGGCGGCGCTTCCGGCTCCCGTACAACGGATTGCCTTCCTCGATCAGGCGTGCGCCTGGGATCTGGAACTGCGCGGCAGAGTCGAGGAATTGCTGTGGGCTCACGACCGCGCCGGACACCTCCTGGACAGGCCGGTGCCTGGTGGACTGGAACAGACACAGATCGCCATCAGGGGCGAATTGCCTGGGTTGATAATCGCCGGCCGCTACAAACTGATTGAAGCGATCGGCGAAGGCGGTATGGGCACCGTTTATTCCGGACAAGGGAAAAATCCGCCTGCCCGAGGCAGCCCAGCGCCTCGTTGATCTCTACACGGCTCTCGAAAAGCCCGAGGAAGTGGCCCTGTGGAAAGCCAGACTGGAGGAGCCGACCCAGGATCTTGAGCCAACGAAGACGCCTGAATAACCGAACTCTCTCGTTCATCGGGGGTGTCAAGCGCCTGATTCCTGAAGGCTCATATCAGTTGTCCGCATCTTCCACTGTGCCTGTGACCGCTCTCTTCGACATTGTGACTTCGTTGCCCGCTGCGTTGTAGACGACTTCATCCATGATCGTCGACATCAGGTTGATGCCGCGATGATGCACATCGAGCGGCTTGCCGCGTGCCGAAAGGAACGGCTGCGGGTCAAAACCCGTGCCGTCGTCACGTATGACAAACACGGCCCGTTCGCGGGAAATGTCCGCCAGGATGGAAATGCGGCGGGAGCTGTAGTTTTTGTCGGACAACCTTTCTGCGGCCATAGCGTCAAACCCCCGTTCACTGCCGACAGCAGTCCTGGTCACCTCGAGGTTGCCGTGGTAGAGTGCGTTGAGCAGCGATTCTTCCAACGCCACCCCGATGCGGATTCGGGTACTGGAGGTGCATAAGCCCATGCCGCTCAGCTCTTCCTGGAACATGGCGACCAGCAAGGGAACGACCGTGGCATCGTTGTCCAGAACGAATTCGGATTCTCGACGACCAAGCGAATCGAGTAATCGCTGCTTGCGTCGATCGACCCGTGC
>JANNGQ010000652.1:0-3962 GCA_031403975.1 Planctomycetota bacterium | reverse complement strand
CTGTTACGTGAGGAAACTCTTCGACTCCCGAGTGGATCAGAAAACATTTGAATCCGCGCACACCTTGTCTAATGAGCGGTTGAAGCTCACTCACATTTCCCGGAACGACCCCGCCCCAGAACGCGACATCGACCGAACACTTGCCTTTAGCGGCGGCGAGCTTTTCCTCAAATGCCTTGTTCGTCGTAGTTGCGGGAATTGAGTTAAGCGGCATATCGACGATAGTCGTGACGCCGCCCGCTGCCGCCGCTTTTGTAGCCGTTTCGTATCCTTCCCATTCCGTGCGCCCCGGCTCGTTGACATGAACGTGGCTGTCGACAATTCCCGGCATAACAACCAGATCGCCTGCGTCGACTCCACTGTCGCCGTCTGTCCATTCACCTACGTGGGTTATCTTCCCGTCCTCGAAATGGACGGCGGCCGGTCGAACTCCGGAAGGTGTAACGACTTTGCTACTGCGGAAGACGTCGCAACGACTCACGCGGTTCGGCAGCTGGCCGGTCAATGCCGCGAAGGTTGTATTCTGATGCCGCAGTGCGGACTGGCCCCGGGATTTATTTCCGTCGCCGCCAACCATCTGATGCAGCATTTCGATTCGCTTGACCGGGTTCACATGCGAGTCGGAGCACTGCCTCAGTTTCCCAGCAACACGCTGAAATACAACCTGACGTGGTCGACGGACGGCCTGATCAACGAATACTGCAATCCGTGCGAAGCAATTCATGAAGGACAGCTGCAGGAAGTTCTGCCGATGGAAGGCTATGAAGAATTCTCCCTGGACGGAGTTCGCTACGAAGCGTTCAACACGTCGGGAGGACTCGGGTCACTGTGCGAAACGATGCATGGCAAAGTCCGCGAGCTGAACTACCGCACGGTTCGCTACACCGGACATCGCGACCTGATGACATTTCTGTTAAGCGGGCTGCGGCTCTCCGAACGGCGCGGACTTCTGAAGGAACTGCTGGAGAATGCAATTCCCGTGACGTACCAGGATGTGGTGATTACGTTCGTCAATGTGTCGGGAATGAAGGGCGGGCAATTCGTGCAGATCAGCGACGCCCGCAAAATCTATCATCAGAACATTGCCGGTCGGCATTGGGGAGCCATTCAGATCACCACCGCCGCCGGCATTTGTGCGGCCCTGGATCTGCACGCAAACGGCAAACTTCCCTCGCGCGGCTTTGTCCGTCAGGAAGACATTTGTTTCGAGGACTTCATCACCAACCGCTTCGGACGTTACTATTCCGGAGGAACCGACGTCCGGATGGACGACGGATCGCTGCTGCCGGAAGGCTTGTAGCTTCGCTGACTTGCGATCTGGGCTTTACTGTTCGCCCGCCGCTCCGCCGGCGGGTGCACTTGTGTGTGACACAGAGCGCCGAGAATTGCTGTGATTTCCGGAACATCCACGACGAATGCCAGCCGGCGGAGCGGCTGGTCAACAGTAAATCACGGCCACGACCCGCTATGCGAACCGCTCAGGAGACGTATCACATGCTTGGCCGGACGCCGCTGTGGGATGCTGCGCTAAGATGTCATACTGCGCTGAAAGTAGCGGCGATTCCTCATGCGCTGGTCGGCGGCGTCGCAGTCTGTCTGCACGGGTATCAGCGAAGTACGGTTGATGTCGATCTGCTCGTGAGGCCCGAAGATACAACGACCATCAAAGCGGTGCTGCGGGATGCGGGCTTCCACTGGAACGCTGAGCACACGGAATTCCGCGCCGCGGATGGTGTCCCGCTGCAGTTGCTTCTTGCGGGAAGATCGGCGGGACGCGATTCCGGACTGAAACTGCCCGATCCCTCTCAATCAGAAGTGCTTGTGCAGATCGAAGGGTTGCCGGTTCTGAGGCTGGCGAAGCTGATTGAGATCAAGATTGCCTCGGGATCAGGCAGTATCAGGCGAACTCACAAGGACTTTGCCGATGTTGTCGAGCTGATTGTCGCCAACGGACTCGGCAAGTCATTTGCGAGGCACGTTCACAAGTCCGTCAGAGCAAGTTTCCGCGACCTTGTTGAGAGAGCCAGAGGCGACTCCGAATGAGCGAGCCCGAAGAACTACTCAAACGACTTGGTGCCGACAGCCCGGCAGCTCTCTGGGTCGATGCAGATTCTCGAACCTGCGGGGGAAAATTGCTGCGCGTGCAGTCTCCGATCGACGGTCGTACTCTGGCCGAGTTTCCGTCCGCGACCGGTGAAGACGTCGGAATCGCCGTCAGCGCTGCGCACGAAGCGTTTCGACAATGGCGAGTCGTTCCCGCTCCGGTGCGAGGGGAGCTGGTCCGGCGATTCGGTGAGGTTCTGCGAGCACACAAAGCCGATCTGGCTGAACTCGTCAGCCTGGAATCCGGCAAGATCCGGGCTGAAGCCTCAGGCGAAGTGCAGGAGATGATCGACATCTGCGACTTTGCCGTCGGGCTTAGCCGTCAACTGTACGGGCTGACGATTGCAACCGAGCGACCGAATCACCGCATGATGGAACAATGGCATCCGCTGGGCCCGGTCGGCGTCATCTCAGCGTTCAATTTTCCGGTGGCCGTCTGGGCCTGGAATGCCGCGATTGCACTTGTCTGCGGCGACAGTATTGTCTGGAAGCCTTCCGAGAAGACTCCTCTCACAGCGATCACCAGTCAGTTGCTGATGATGAAAGCCGCCGACGGGATGCGTGAAGTTCCGGCGGGACTCAGTTCCGTCATCATCGGTGGTCGTGAGGAAGGAAGGATCCTTACCGCTGATCGCAGAGTCTCTCTGATTTCGGCGACCGGCAGCGTGGCCATGGGACGGGCTGTCGCGGCGGCCGTGGCCAATCGACTGGGACGTTCACTGCTGGAACTCGGCGGCAACAATGCGGCGATCGTCGCTCCGACGGCGAACATCGAACTAACCGTCCGAGGGATCGTGTTTTCTGCCGCCGGAACCTGCGGTCAGCGCTGCACGACGCTGAGGCGGCTGTTCCTGCATGAGTCGATTGCAGACGAGGTGCTTTCACGACTGAAGATTGCTTATGCGTCCCTGACAATCGGCAATCCGAGGCAGGAGGGCACACTGATCGGGCCCCTGATCGATTCGTCAGCCGCCGAATGCATGATGGCCGCTCTGGCCGAAGCACGCCATCTCGGCGGAGCTGTGTTCGGCGGGGAACGAGTGACTGACAGAGTTCCTGCGGAAGGCTGCTACGTCCGCCCGGCCATTGTCGAAATGCCGGGGCATGCCGACATCATGTACCAGGAAACGTTTGCGCCGATTCTCTATGTGCTCCGGTACTCGAAACTGGAGCAGGCGATCGATCTGCAGAACTGCGTGTCTCAGGGCCTGGCGTCGTCGATCTTTACGAATGATCTGCGTGAAGCCGAACTGTTTCTTTCCTCTGTCGGCAGCGACTGCGGCATCGCGAACGTCAACATCGGTCCCAGCGGCGCAGAAATCGGCGGTGCCTTCGGTGGCGAGAAAGACACTGGTGGCGGTCGCGAGTCCGGTTCCGACAGCTGGAAGATCTACATGCGCCGTGCCACCAACACGATCAACTTCGGCAGTGACCTGCCACTCGCTCAGGGAATTCGATTTGCGTGACAACATTGAGTGCTCATCCGGCCTGAAGGCCCGCGTCGGCAACTCAACATGCCGACGCAGAGAAAACCGCTCCCCCGAACCAGGGGACTGTCGGATGAGTCGCGATTCTTTGTGGGGCAGGCTTTCAGCCTGCCTGGACTTGAAAAAACGCATGTGTTTTTGAGTCGACCAGGCAGGCTGGAAGCCTGCCCCACGATAAAGCCGACAGTCCCGGGACAGAAGGGACTGGTGAATGCAGGTTCTCCGGATTCCTGGAGTGAGAGGAATGGTGCCGTCAGTTCGTACCGCCGCGCTGGGCAAACGCATCGTTCGTCATCGCGGTCACGATGAACATGTGCAGACCAACACGCTCAGCTTCTTCAGAATCTGCATCATACACCTCCGGGAATCATC
>JANNGQ010000651.1:0-3917 GCA_031403975.1 Planctomycetota bacterium | reverse complement strand
CGATGGCAGCCAACCGCAGCATGTCAGCGAACACCACGCGGGCTGGGCGGGCGTCTATGCCGATCCGATGACCTACCCGCCCGCCGGCCAACCCCCAGCCAAGTCGCAGAACACCGCCGGTCGGAATGCCCGTGAGCGTGTAAACAAGTTGTCCGGCTGTGTTGTCAACGTCGGTCGTTTGCAGCATCGCAGCCGTAATCACGTTGCCGATTGAACCATCCAGTACCGTAGTACCCGTGTTTGTGCTCAGGATCTGCTCGTCGTTGATGAGCACAACATTGATATCTCGTGTCGCGGCACTGCTGTTGGCCGTGCCATCGTTGGCGACGAATGACACCGTACGAACGAGCGTACTGGGATTGCTGCTGCCGTTGAAATAAGTCACAGATCGCAGGGCCGTCTGATAGTCGGCCACAGTCGCAATGCCGCTGAGCGTCATGGTGCCAGTGCCAGCATCCCAGTTTCCAGTGATACCCGCCTGGTTCGTGAAGGCCAGCACGTCTTCGCCAGGAGAATAGCCGGACGAGATCGTCACCGTCGCGCCGGTCAGATCCGTGTTGTCTGGATCGGCCGCAGTGAATCCGGAGTCGACGAGGATTGGGGGTGCAGCTTCTGTGTATGGCAACGCAGTACCTGTCGTCGCGATGACAGGTGGGTCATTGATCTTGGTAATATTGATCGTGGCTGTGTCAGATGCCGTCAGGGGACCGCCGACTCCTGTGTTACCTGCGTCGTCGATTGCCAGGATCAGGATGTCCGAGCCTGGCGGGTTGTCGGAAGGATGCAGATAAGTCAACGTCGCACCCCCGGAGCCGGCCAGCAGATCGTTGATCTGCTTGACCGTGCCCGTCAGCGTCACGCTGTTCGTGCCCGAGCCGGAAACACCCACACCCGTGGTTCCGGCGGTCGCAGTGACGGTGCCCGTCGCAGTCGTCACCGTTGTGGTCACCGCCGCCGCTGCGGAATCGGCGTCGGCGATCGACCATCCCGTCCCGGCCAGATTCAACTGTGTCTGCTCAGTGACCGCGTACGAGAGTGCCGTAATCGTGGCAGTCGGTGCGTCATTGATGGCATTCACAGTGATTGTGACGGTGGCGACGTTCGAATCCACAACGCCATCGCTGGCTTTGTAAGTAAACGTGTCGGTACCGCTGAAGTTCGCATTGGGTGTGTAGCTGAACGAACCATCGGCATTGATGCTGAGCGTCCCGTTGCCGGGTCCGGTCACAACGCTCGTGTTGACACTGAAAATACTGCTGTCTGCGTCCGAGTCGTTCTGCAGGACTCCAGCCTTCGCGATGCTCTGCACGGTCGCTGCCGACAGTGCTGTGTCGTAGACGCGGACTTCGTCGATCTGTCCGTCAAAATATCTGGTCGAAGTGCTCGGTTTGCCGATCTGCAGGGAACCCCACTGAGAGCGGTCGTTCTGAACGCCTGTGTCCGTTCCTTCCAGGACACCGTCGACGTAAAGTGATCCGCTGAATGTTCCGCCCCCAAGATCTGTAACGGTGACTGCAACATGGTGCCACAGGGCGGTATCGGTGAAATCTGAAGCCGAGACGATCTCAATCGGATTCGCGCCGTTCACAGACAAGTCATAACCGAGAAAGAAGACAATCTTGTTGTTCTGACTGTTGCTTCCGATTGTGATCCCCATTTCCGACTGGGCGGCTGTTCCAGGGGACGAACCATAGCCGTTACCGCCACTGTACCCTTGCCAGAGAATATGGTGTGGTCCGGTCGTTATGTCCGTCTGAAACCATGCGGAGAGCGTGAAGGCACTGGCCGTCGCTGCGGCGGTACTATTCGTTGAGACGTAGTCGCTCGTCCCGTCAAATGACAGCGCATCGGAGCCGACGTAACCGGTCGTCCAGGCAGGATCGTCCGCGTCGACACCGGCCGTGCTTCCAAGTGTTCCGTGATCGCCGAGCGATCCGGAGTCGGCCGCTGTCTGACTCGTTCCGCCGTCGTTGAACTGCCACCAGTTCACCAGATTGGTCGACGCCGGGCCAACAACTAAAGTCGTCTCTTCATCCACTGAATATGCATCATCCGCTGCCACTGGCGGGGCAAGCAGTCCGATCCATTCATTCTGCAGGTGTGTGCCGGCAACCACAGATGACTCGATTTCTCCGATCTGATACTCCAGCTCCCAGTCGCCACCCAGAGTGGCATGGCCGGTCAGGTCTTCACTGGCAGCGGCATCGGTGGCTGTCAGGTGACTGATCTCCTGCAACAGTTGCTGACCTTCCCCGGAAGCAGCCAGATTGCAGCCGTAAAACAACAGATCCGCCGTGTCGGACATCGAATGCTGCCACGCACTGATCGCTGTGCGATAGCGGTCCAGATTGTCGAGCGACAGCGTCGTCGATCCCAACTGCACACGTCCCGCATCACCGTGAGACACGATGTGCAGTCCATCCACGCCGTTATATCGCAGCAACGCCGATGTGATCTGAGCGATTCCATCCTTCTGCGAATCCAGCATCACAAATTCCAGCACACGTGACTCATCACTCGCCGCATCCGCCTGCAGGCTGCTCATCATCTCGTCGAGATCGCTGACAGACGAATCCAGGAAGACCAGTTCCAGAGTCTGTTCGTCGGCAGCCTCCGCTGCCGTCGCGGCTTCCCCGGTTGACTGTGGTGAAACGATGGTGTCGGCGACCAGGTCCAGCAACTGACCGTCGGTCAGTGAGAACAAGCCGCTGCACTCCGGCAACACGGCCACGACAGTTCCGGCACTCGCGGCCTCTGCCATCTCCACTGCGATCGGGCCCATCACAGACGCACTGAACAACAGCCGTACTTCCAGGCGAGACAGCTCCGGATTCCTTTCGGATCTGCTCTGTCCCGACGCCCGGCGCGTCTCGTGCAGACCATGCTGGATCAGCAGCTGAGTTCGTCGAATGAAGTTTCGCAACGACACGGGTATTTGTCCTCATGAAGCTGCCGCAGCGACCGTCCGGCGGACTTTTCCGCGCGTGATGAGGGCGCAATCAACCTCGTTGAGAATCTACAACACGAATGGGTAAGGGATTCCGACCATGCCGGATTGCGGGGCACATTGCCGTTTTGCATCAGCACTTGCTGACGATCCTGACCGATTGAAATGGTTGCCCCGACGGACGGTCGCGCCGATTATGTCGGTCGCAGCACTGGTGAAGGATTCACCCGAACGAACAACAGGACTTCCGGGGCCGGCAGCTTCCGAATCCGCAGAAATCTCACTCTGCATCGCATGCCGAATATGCAGGCAGGTCGCATGGGACTAGAATGCGGCTGAAGCTGTCACCCTCCCGCCCACCACCAGCCCAACCCCCACGGGCCCCGAAATCACCGGATGAAAAGCACGCCAATGGCCGCTTTCATGGCTCGACAACCGATCCTCGACCGTGACCTGAAGGTGTTCGGTTACGAGTTGTTGTTTCGGAACGGCGCGGAGAATTATTTTCAACATGACGACAGCGATCTGGCAACAATCAGAGTGATCGATGACGCCGTGCATCTGCATGACATGAAGAGTCTCGCGGACGGGCGAAAGTGTTTCATCAACTTTACCCGGAACGCACTGCTCAGTGAGCTGTATACCATGCTGCCCCCGCCGACAACGGTGGTGGAGATTCTGGAGAACGTGGAACTGGATGAGGTACTGCTGAAGGCTTGCCACCGGTTGAAGAGTCAGGGCTATACCCTGGCATTGGATGACTACGTTCCGGAACCGCGATTTATCCCCTTGCTGCCCGTGATCGATCTTCTGAAAGTGGAGTTCCCGGCGCTGTCAGACCAACAGCATCAGCAGGTCGCGGAGTCGGCCAGGGCGTATGGATTCCAGCTGCTGGCAGAAAAAGTTGAGACGACCGAACAGTATGAACTGGCCCGACGTCAGGGGTATCAGTATTTTCAGGGCTATTTTT
>JANNGQ010000650.1:0-4151 GCA_031403975.1 Planctomycetota bacterium | reverse complement strand
CGGCGGTGATATCGTGGACATCGATGGCCCTGGCGAGACGGTCCGCGTCGACGCCGGGCCTGAACTGCAAGGACAGCCGGTGCCACTTGAAATCAGCACGCTGCGAGACCATGACGGGCGGTTGGGGATGCCAGTTGACGCACCGCGTCCTGCCGAGGCACACGCGACGACGCCAATTGACCTGACCGTGTGGCAACAAGTGGAGTCCCAATTGCGACCGCATCTGGCGCTGCTCGTGAGCGGTTGGCTGGCGGGAGTTTGTTTGTTGTCGGTGCGGCCGTTGATTGGCTGGTACTCCGCGAGACGGTTGCAGCGAGTCGGATTGTCGGAGGTTTCGGATTCGCTCAAAGAGATGCTGAGCTCGTTGTGTGACCAGCTTGGTTTGAGACGCACCGTCAGAATCTTTCAATCGAGTCTGGTTCAGATCCCGTGTGTGGTCGGAGCACTCAGGCCGGTCATCCTGTTACCGGCGAGCGCGATCACTGGGTTGTCGCCGGAGCAACTGGATGCGTTGCTCGCGCACGAGTTAGCTCATATTCAGCGGCATGACTTCGCGGTCAACTTTGTACAAACGCTGGTCGAGACATTGCTGTTCTATCATCCGGCGATCTGGTGGCTGTCGCGCCAAGTCCGCCAGGAGCGCGAGCACTGCTGCGATGACCTGGCGATCTCGGCCTGCGGTGACGTGGCCGGTTACGCGCGGATGCTGGTCTCGGTCGAGTCCCTGCGCGGTCGTGTGCCCCAAACATCGGTCGCGGCGAGCGGCGGTTCGCTCGTCGAACGCATTCGCCGGATCGCGCCATCACCTCACGAACAACCGCGCTCGCCGTGGCTCTCCGGGAGCATCGTGCTTGGCACTCTGGTGGTGCTGGCCAGCTCGTGGCAATGGACCGTGGGGCAGGTTTCCAACCTGCCGAAGGAAGCCATTGTCGTTGAACCGCCGAACTTCGGAGGATCCGTTTCTTCGACCCCGGTCTTCGTCGATGGGACGCTCTTCATCGCGACGAAGGACTCGCTGGTGGCCATTCGCGATCCGAAGCAGAGCACAGAACTCAAGATCGGTGCGGCTCCGCTGACGATCAACGAGGACGTCTTCAAGCCGCTCGAATGCAGGCTTGTCGATGCCGTCACGGGACAGCCGATCGCCGAAAATATGCGCGACGTTGAAGTTGTCGTGAGCAGCATCGGAACCACCAAACCGCACCTGGTGACGACAACCACCAAAACGCACTCGTATACGTTGGCCGTCTCAGGCAGCTTCCATTTCATCAAACCGAAGACTGGCGACGAGTCTGAAAAGCGAGTCACCCTTCGTGTCTATGCCTCGAAGTCGTCAAACCAGATCACCTTGCTTATTCCCGATCAAGTCATGCGACGAGCGGATCGCGACGAGTTGCTGCTGGAATGGCAACTGGGAAACGCCCCAGTCTACGAGAACTACGAGCCAATCGAACGCATCCCGTTAAAGCGACTTCTCAGCCACGATCCCAGGATTGGTCGCGACTCTTTTCGTACGATCAAACTGACTCCGAAGCAGAAGGCTGGGGTTCCTCCGGCCGCACCGACGGCGGCGAGTTGGACTTCGTTTCGTCACGACCTTGCGCAGACAGGAGTGGCGACTACACCGTTGCCCAACAAATTGGAACGGTTGTGGGAGACCAGTCTCGGCGAGCAGGTGGTCGGCACGGCGGCCATCGTGGGCGATCACGTTTATGTCCCCTGTCTGTCGGGTGAGTTGGTTTGTCTCGATCGGAAGACCGGTCGCAGGTTGTGGGCTTACCGGTCGGTGAGCGAAGTGAAACCCAACTCTTTCGCGCCGGGATTCCAGTCGTCGCCGACGGTCACGTCCACTGCGATTTATCTCGGCGATGAGGACGGAGTGTTTCATGCGATCGACCGAGCGACGGGGACGCCTCGCTGGACGTTCAAGACCGACGGCGAGATTTTCAGCTCCGCAGCGGTTGTGGGAGACAAGGTGTTGTTCGGCTCGTATGACTCGCACCTCTATTGCCTCAACGAGCAGGACGGAACGCTGGCCTGGAATTTCGCGACACAGGGCAAAGTGCATTGTGCTCCGGCCGTGGTTGATGGACTCGTTCTGATCGCGGGCTGTGACGAGCATCTGCGAGCCATCGACATCGCGACCGGGACTCAGAAGAGGGACATTTCGCTGGGAAGCTATCTCATCGCGTCACCGGCGGTTGTCGGCGACCTCGCGTTCGTCGGAACCTATGGCAACGAAGTCCTCGCCGTGAACCGGAAGACGGGAGATGTCCTCTGGCGATACTCGCCTGAGAAGGGCGAATTCCCGTTCCATTCATCGGCCGCCGTGACCGAGACGCTGGTCGTGCTCGGAGGGCGAGACAAGCTCGTCCACGGCATTGATCGAGCCACCGGCAGGCCCCTCTGGACGTTCGCCACAAGCGGTAAAGTCGATAGCTCGCCGGTTGTGGTTGGTCAACGAGTCTTCATCGGCTCAGATGACGGCAACCTCTACGAATTGGACGCGGCAACGGGCGAGCTGCGTGCCAAGTTCAATCTCGGCCAACCGATCTCCGCGTCGCCCGCCATCGGCGAAGGAGTGCTCGTCATCGGCAGCCAGAGCAGCGACGGCAAAGTCGTCTGTTTCGGTCAGTCGTGCGAAGTTCAAGCGACTGACGCTGCCGCCGTGAAGTAACGAGTGTCCCGAACCCGATCATTGACACCCATTCCAGCCCGCGGCCAAAAACCCCGCAACGTGCTCTTGTGCTGGCGAAGCCTTTCGCTAGACTTGGCGTAGCGAAGCCTTTCGCGTGACGGTGAATCGGTGATCATCCCGGAGATATCTCATGCGAGAATTGGGTTCTTCTCAGCCGACGGCGGTCGAGCTTGAGATTCTGCGGATACTCTGGGAGCTGGGGCCAAGTCCCGTGCGGGATCTTCACACACGGCTCAATGAAGCCAAGGGGACGAACTATTCCACCACGGTAAAAATGCTCTCAGTGATGCTGACCAAAGGGCTGGTCAAGCGAGATGAGAAGGCGACGCCACTGGTCTATCGCGCAGCCATGACTCGCCAACGGGCCGCGAAGAAGTTTCTCAGCGAACTGATCGAGAAAGTCTACGACGGTTCGGCCATGAGCCTCGTATTGCAGGCTCTCGCCAGCGGCAAAGCGTCGCAGCACGAGATTGATGAAGCCAGAAAGCTGCTCGATGAAATGGAGGGCAAGTCATGAACGCACTCCTGCGATTCGAGTGGTCTCGTGCAGATTCAATTGTCGAGAGTCTCGGCTGGGTGCTGGTGCATTCGCTGTGGCAATTCGCGCTCGTGGCGATGATGGCGGGAGTGACTGTCCGAGCGATGCGACGAAGTTCGTCGACGATGCGGTATGGCGTTTTGGTGATTGCGATGGGCGTGTCGGTTGCGGCTCCGTTGGCCACGTGGATGCTGTTGCCAGGCGATGTCCTCGCCGCGTTGGCGAGCCGCGGGGCGTTAGCCTCGGAGCACGATGCGAACGCTGCAACCCGTCCGGGGGCTGACGCCGCCCGGCTCGCCACCGCCCCAATCCTGGCGAGCGATGGCGAATTCCAATTTCCCGCGCCGGATCCTGCGGCATCGGAAACGCGACCGGCGGCGTTGCCGCAATTCCCAGACATCGGCCAGCCGGATCCGTCCTGGTCGGTGCGAGCAAAGGCGGCCTTGCGGCCTTGGCTGGCGTGGATCGTGGCCGGCTGGAGCCTGGGCGTTCTGGTGTGCTCCGCGCGTCCGCTGTTGGGGTGGCACACTATCCGGCGATTGAAGCGGGTGGGTGTTTCGCCCGTGTCGGATGAGGTGCTGGCAGCGATGCGTCGCGTGTCGGAGCGACTCGGTCTGCGTCGTACTGTGCGATTGCTGCAATCGACGCTGGCTCAGGTTCCGATTGTGGTCGGCTATTTCCGCCCGGTGATTCTGCTGCCGGTCAGCCTCATGACGAGCATCCCCGCTGCGCAGTTGGAAGCGATCCTGGCTCACGAGCTGGCCCATGTTCAGCGGCATGATTTCGTCATGAACCTGCTGCAAACGCTGGTCGAGACGCTCTTCTTTTATCATCCGGCCGTGTGGTGGCTGTCGCGTCAGATTCGCGTCGAGCGCGAACATTGCTGCGATGACCTTGTAGTGAAGTTGCTGGGCA
>JANNGQ010000649.1:0-2262 GCA_031403975.1 Planctomycetota bacterium | reverse complement strand
CCGCCGGTGCTGTGGACCCGCGAACTCGGGCAGGGGTATTCGTCGTTCGTCGCCTGGAACGACCGCATCGCGACTCAGTATCAGACTTTGCGCGGTCAGTTTGTCGTTTGCCTGAACGCCGACACCGGTGAAACACTCTGGGAACATCGTTATGACTGGCCGTACGATCCGGCGGGTGTCTATCCCGGCCCGCGAGCAACCCCGACTTACTCTGACGGCATGCTGTACTTTGCAAGTCCCGCCGGCCTCATCGGTTGTCTCGATGCAGACTCCGGATCGATGCGTTGGTCTGTCGAGCTGTCGAAACAATTCGGCTGCGAATTGACCGGTTTCGGATATGCGTGCTCTCCGATCGTCTCCCACGGAAACGTGTTGCTTCCGGTGGGTTGCCCTCAGGCCAGTATGGTGGCTCTGGATGCTGCCTCGGGCGATGTTGTGTGGAAAGCCGGTGATATTCCGGCCAGCTACGCTCCGGCGTTTCCAATTGAGCTGAAGGGCCGCCGGCTGGTTCTCGGCTACTTTGAAAACTTTCTTGTCTGCCATGACGAATCAAATGGCGCAGTGTTGTGGCAGCATGAGTTGTCAAAGGGCTATGACGAGCATTCATCATGGCCTCTGTACAGTGAACCTTACCTATGGATTTCCAGCCCGTTTCGCGCCGGCGCGGAGTTGCTTGAACTCACCGGCGATCCGTCCGGGCCGGTTCGTTCACTTGGAAAACACCCACTGATTTCAAACGACATCTTTTCAAGTGTGCTTGTCGACGGAGCGATCTATGGCTTTGATGTCCGGGATCCTCAGGCCAAGACACACCGATCCACTCGCGGGATCTTTCGCTGCATTGATTTTCTCACCGGCCGCGAGCACTGGTCTGTCGGCGACGGACGGCCGATGCGGGAATCGCCATCGGAGAAGCTGCCAGACACGGTTTCAGTTCACGTACGGCAGATCGGTCATGCGAGCGTGATCGCTGTCGACAGAAAACTCATCCTGTTCAATGACCTTGGAGAATTGATCCTCGCCCGCGCATCCACAGATCGGTTCGATGAACTGGGGCGGGCTTCCGTGCTCGCCGGAGAAATCTGCTGGACGCAGCCGGCCCTTTCCCGTGGTCGGCTCTTTGTCCGAAATCACAGCCGTGCGGCGTGTCTTTATCTCGGCGACCCGCAGACCCTTGCGGCCGATGTTCGTCAACGAGCAGTCACGACGGCTGACATTCCGCAGCAGCCATACTTCGATTGGGCCAGCATCATTCTTGGCATTGAACCCGAGTACGCCTTCGACTTACCATCGCCCGCGTGGCTGCAGTCGTGGTTTCACGTCTGCCTGTTCCACATCATGGGCGGCATCCTGCTGTTGTTCGCCGCAACTCTGACGATTCCCGCTGTAAACCGCACGACGTCGGGCATGCGCACAACTGTGTACTGGTCTCTGGTATTCGTTGCGGGAGCAATGGGTACCACTTTTCTGAGCCGTTGGCGCAACGACTTTGTGTTCACCTGGCCTGTGTGCCTGTTCGCGGCGTATCAGCCTCTGGCCGATTGTATTACATGGCGACGTACGAAACAGACTCGCGGAGAACGACTGCGAACAGGGTTCTTCCTTTTGTTTTTCGCCGCAACTTGTCTCGCGTACTTTCTGATCTGCCGACGACTGAGCCTTGTCTTTGAATGGGTGTTCCTGATCGGATTCGCCGCAGCAGTGCCGTGTTCAATGCTCGGGCGATTTGCTTTCGTTGGCCGGCGCTGGCATCTATTGTGGTCGATCCTGTGGACGGCTCTCGCGTTCTCGGCGTTTTACTGGTCGTCCGCAGCGTTCTTGTATCTGCGCGTCCGCTGAGCCGGGATTCAGATAGAGTACGGGAAGCGCTATGGTTTCTCCGCATCCGGACAAATGCAGACCATCTGCTTGCAGCCGGGGCAGCCCTGGCCGTACTTCAGGTGAACGGCTTCGGTCAGGTTGATGCCTGCGACGTTGGCGATCGTCGCCAGCCAGGCCAGGACGTCAGCGAATTCTTTCGCAATCTCCTCCTTCGGCGATTCCCTCAGTGCTGCGGCAAGTTCGCCGATTTCTTCCATCAGCCACATGAACGTGCCTTCCACGCCCCGAGCCTGGTCCTTGCGGGAATACATCCGGTCAATGAGTTGCTGCAGTTCGTCGAGTGTCATAATTGCGATCAGCGAATTGTGACGTAGGATGGGCCCATCTGGCCCGTCCGACTTGATTGACCACAAACAAACAAGCTCGGGCCAGATGGGCCCA
>JANNGQ010000648.1:0-4327 GCA_031403975.1 Planctomycetota bacterium | reverse complement strand
CGAAGTGACGCTGCTGCCGAAGATGCAGGTCGAGACGGTGGTGCCGGATGAGCTGGTAGAGCCCGCGCTCCAGTGTTTTGCAGGCTTCGCAGTGGTTCGGCGAATACGACGATAACTGTGACATTCCCGTGTCCAGCCTGGGAGATTCCTGTGGTACACATTGCTCACGGGCAGACCTGAGAGAGTTCCGCCTACAGTAGGTTAGTCTGTCTCAGGTCCATCCTGGCTTCAGCATCAGCGGAGCGATCCGCGTCAATAATCAGCTGACCGGTCCCAGGTCGGAAATCTGAAATACAAGGAGATCCCGATGAAACTCGCCCTCTACACGTTACTTGGATTACTCATCGTCAACTCCGCACCCACTTCGGTCCCCGCTCAGGAACCGCAGCCGCCGCAAAAAGTGGCACGCCTGGTCTGGTTTCCACGCTTCTCCCCTGATGGAGAATCGCTGCTATCGGCTCATGGCGGCTGGGAGGCTCAGGAAGGTGGCGAAGTCCGCCTGTGGAACGTGGACACTGGCAAAGCCCAGCACGTGATTGAACATCCGCGTGGGGTACGGACCGTCGCCTGGTCGCCGAAAGGAACTTACTTCGTCTCAGGCGACTTTGGCGGCACCCTGCGGCTATTTGATGCGATGACTGAGAGCTTGACGAAGGAAATCCAGCCCGGCAACATGATCGAAGGAGTCCGCATTTCCGAGGATGAAACGCGACTTGTCACGACGCACAGCAATGGCGACATTCTGATCTTTGCACTTCCGGCTCTACAGGAAGTGCATCGCTTTGCCGGAGCACATCAGGAAAACATCTGGGGCATGGCTCTGTCGCCCAGCGGCAAGCTGCTCGCAACCGCCGGCAAAGATAAGCACGTACGAATCGTGGATCTGGAGGCACTTAAAGTCGTGCATGAGCTGAAACATCCCAACGTAACAAATGGACTCGCATTTTCCCTGGACGGAAAGCGCCTGCTGACCGGATGTTATGATTCTTTGATCCGTGTATTTGATGTGGAAACGGGCAAGCAGACAAATACGCTGCGGGGACACGATAGGAACGGTGTTACCGACCTTCAGTTTTCCACGGATGGTAAACTGCTCGCGAGTGCCGGATTCGACAGGAGTGTACGGGTGTGGGATTTTGCCGATCCAGACAAGCCGTTGCTGACGAAGACGCTGCGAGGTCATGATCGCATGGTGTTTGGCGTCGCCATTTCACCGCTTGGAGATTCAATCGCGTCGGGTGGCTGGGATGACAAGCTCATCCTGTGGAATCTCAAGGATGGAACCGAACGCTGGTCGTGGAAGCGATAGTTGCCCCAAGCGCATCGTTCTTACGTCCTGCCCAGCGGCGTGACCAAACGTGTTCGTTGTAACGCAAGTCTTCACATCCTCTTATTGGAACAGTCAAATGAATCGCTTCTTTCCCATCGCCCTGATGGTGACGATGGTCTCGGTTTCCGCTCAGGAGGCAACCAGTCTGGAAATCGTGAACTGGGGAACCGCGACAGATCCGGCAGGCGACTGTAAGTTTGCGGTCAATGATGAAACACTGATGATCACAATTCCTGGCACGCATCATGATCTGAATCCTGGTACAGCATTTGGCAACAACATGCTGGCACCTCGGGTCCTTAACGAAACGATTGACCATTTCACGCTGGACGTCACCGTCGATCCGCTCGAACATCCAAAGCCTGCCACATCCAGCAGCAGCGGCGAGACTAAGCATTCCTACGTCGGTGCGGGGTTGCTTGTCTGGAAAGACGAGAAGAACTTCGTGCGATTTGAACGCGCGGTCAATGGCGACAGCAAAAATGTCTTCATCCAGCTGGAAGTGTTCATCAATGGCGAAGTCATCTATAGTCGGGGCGCGGCGTGCAATGACGAGCCCGTTCAACTGCGGATCGTAAGGAAAGGCAGGACGTTTACATTTTTCCGGAGCGACGACGGAAAGGACTGGAAACGAGTTGCCTTGGTGCAGGTGCCACTAACCGGCCAAATGCAATGCGGCGTAATGGCCGTCAATGCGACGACGAGTGAATTCAAACCGGTCTTCAGCAAGTTGTCGATCACTGCCTTAGCGGAACCGCATCGCGATCAATGATTTGCCGTGGCGAGATCCTGATTTGTCGCGACGCAGAATATCATCCAAAGTTCCACGATCCAGGCAACAAGGATTCGATTTTGGCGCGACATCGCAATGGCGTGTCGTGCAGCCAGAAAGTACACGTTTTCCATCTGCATTTCAGGGAATCTACAATGCGAAATCCGTCCGTATTCCGACTTGCTCTGGTTGCATGCACTCTGTTCCCTGCGGCAACTCATGTGGCTGCTGATGACTTGCAACAGAAATTTCTGCGGAGTGGTTTCACTGCACGACAAGGTGGCTACCGGCCGATTCGCGCAGAGATGGATCAAGAGCCTGATATCGTCAAACAGTTGCCGGACGGTTTGCAAACACCGAAATTCGGGTACATCGAAGACGGCGAAAAACGCTGGGCATTCATTCTGGATGAACCCGCAGGGACACCGGCCACGCTCTACATCGATACGAACGGCGATGGAGATCTGACAAACGATCAAAAAGCAAAATGGGATGCCCGTACGCAGGCTGGAGTCACGATGTACAGCGGCGAAGGACAGGTGGATCTGGGAGACGGCCAGATCGGCACGGTGAAAGCCTATCGATTCGATCCCGCTGATGAACGACGCGCGCAGCTGAAGAACACGTTGATGTACTACGCTGACTATGGCAATGAGATCGGCTTTGAACTGGATGGGAATTCGTTCAGCACAGTCCTTGGCGGAAAGATCACGGATAAGACTTCACTGACAATTGATCGCGACGGAAATGGACGAATCAGCCGCACCTATGAAGTTGCGACTCCCTGGGAACCGTTCAACTTTACCGGAACAACCTATGTTTTCACACTGAAAGATGGTGTTCTGGCACTCGACAAAGCAGACGAGGCACTTCCTCAGTTGCAGATGCCGCCGGACCTGAGTGTTGGTAAGCCAGCATTGCAGTTTACAGCTAACAGGATGGACGGTGCTGCGGTGAGTTTCCCCCAGGACTATTCCGGAAAGATCGTGATGCTGGATTTTTGGGCAACGTGGTGCGGCCCCTGTATTGCAGAGATTCCGAACATGAAAGACGCCTACAGACAATGGCACGACAAAGGCTTTGAGATCCTTGGCATCACTCTGGATGACGAAGGCAAACTTGAAGAGATTCAAACGTTTCTTGAAGAGAGGGAACTGCCTTGGAATCAGATCTACGAGGGTCAGGGTTGGTTATCGACGATCGGACGACTGCACGATGTCAGCGGGATTCCATTTGTTCTGCTCGTCGATGGGGACTCGGGGAACATTCTTGGAACAAGCACGAATCTGCGAGGACCTGGCCTGCCAGCATTCATCGGCGAGCAACTGCTCAGAAAGAACTCTGATCTCGAGTATGGCTCGCCGGAATACTGGGAGGCAGCCGTCGCGTACTGGACTGAGGCGGTCGAGAAGAATTCTGAAGTCGCTGCGACAGCCTATCGAAGCTATGTGAATGCAGAGCGCTGGAGCGACGCGGTTCCTTTCGGGACGCGACTGCTGGAGCAGGAATCCGCCACGTCGGTACAATGGCTGAACGTCGCCACGACCGTTGCTCTGGCCGGGGATGCAGCGGCCCATCGCGAATTCTGCGCCAGGATGGCTCATCGATTTGAGTCTGCTGAAGGTTCTTCCGAAGCGACACATGTCTGCAAGTCGAGTTTGCTGCTTGCTGGCTCGGAAGATCTCGCAAAACAATTCGAGAAGACCATCGTGGACGAACTCGAGAAGGGCGAATCGCCCTCCGGATTGTTAGCCTTTCGCTGGGGCTTGAGGGGCTTGCTTGCCTATCGCGACGGCGATGCCAATCAGGCATTGGAGTTTCTGCAGAAAGCTGAGGAGACCAATGGGACGGAATTCGCAATGGCGCAGAATCTGGCGATCAGGGCTTTGGCTGAGTACAAGCTTGGAAAACTGGACGAGTCGCGAGCTTCGCAGATGCAGGCTGCAAAAATCATTGAACAACTCAAACAAGAGCCCGCGAACCGCAGCCACGCGGACATACAGATCGCTCAGATCCTGCTGCGCGAAGCCCAGGCCGAAAGCGATAGCAAGGTCACGCCATAACGCACAAGCGAGGAATGTTGTGACGCTCAAGACCGCGAATCGAAAGGGAGCCGGCACTGAGGCATGGCTGGCTTTTTCCCGGTTTCCCGCTGACACGTCAGTTTTCACCAGCGGCGCGATCTTTGAAACCAGCGAACACGGTCTAAGACGGGAGCCAGTCCC
>JANNGQ010000647.1:0-10653 GCA_031403975.1 Planctomycetota bacterium | reverse complement strand
AGATCGGCTGGAACTTCGAAAAGTTTATCGTCAGCAAAGACGGCAAGGTCGTCGGCCGGGTCAGCCCGAAAACCAAGCCGGATGACGACGAAGTCATCAGTATGCTGGAGGCAGAACTGGCGAAGTAATGTTCCGTCGGTCGTCGACTGCAGAAATCAAGTAACGCCCGGGACGTGCCTCCCGGGCGTTTTGTTTTGTCGGGCGGTGTTGCGCGATTATCGATCCCCGGGGAAAGTGGCAGGTTTCACGCTGAACGTTCCGCCATTTGCGGCAGGGCTGCAACGCGTTACGCTGCGGACTTCGATGAGATGACAGCCACGAGGTCGGTTCATGAATCTGAAACACTACGTCCGTTCGATTCCGAACTTCCCGAAGCCGGGGATTATGTTTCGGGACATTACACCGATGCTGAAATCCGCTGCGGCGATGAAGGATGTCATCCGACGCCTGGCACTGCCGTTTCGTGAGGCCGGGGTGACGACCGTCCTCGCGGCCGAGGCGCGTGGTTTTGTGTTCGGTGCACCGTTGGCGATGGAACTGGATGCGGCTTTTGTGCCGGTTCGAAAACCCGGTAAGCTGCCGTTTGAGACTCACCGGTTCAGTTACGATCTGGAGTATGGTTCGGACACACTGGAAATCCACCGCGACGCAGTCCAGGAGGGTGATCGAGTCCTGCTGGTGGATGATCTGCTCGCAACCGGCGGCACAATTGAGGCATGCCTCAGACTGGCTCAAAGTCAGAACGCGGATGTCGTGGGCGCTGCGTTTGTGATTGAACTGGCATTTCTGAAAGGGCGTAATCGCCTGGAATCACTGCAGGTCAACAGTCTGATCTCGTATCACACGGAAGACGCGGATGAGTAGGGCCTGGTGAAAACTCATCGGGCAGATGCCGATAAGTTTCATCCGCGGCGGTCGACGTGCGACCGGCGAATCAATGACGTTCCAATACTCAGATCGATGAGTCGGAGCGGTCTGACTTTACTGTTGACCAGCCGCTCCGTCGGCTGGAACTCTTGTTTCCGACGGGCGCAGAACGACAGATTCCCGCCGACGGAGCGGCGGGACAACAGTAAACAACGGGGCGGTCCTTGACCCGTCCTGCAACGACGGAACGGGAATCAGCAGTCATGGATCTGTGCGAATCAGGGCTTTCCCAATTTGTGTGTCCCGGAAGTGCGCAATCCGTGACTCGCGCGGTGCATCTGGCACGGTTGAACGCCGCGTGGCCGAATTGCGATGAGTGCCAATGGCGGCATCATTCCGAAGGCCTTGCCGAGCGGACTGTGGACGAGACGGATCGAGTTCGAGTGCGGCGTGCCGAGGGGATCCGCCGGACTGAATTCGGCATTCGCGGCCAGTACATCAACGAACTGGACCGCCGGACAGCGGCCGATCTAGTGCGCGTCTTTTGTCATTGCTTTCACGAATACGCCGCGGGGACGCAGATTGCGGCTGTGGAATCTTTTGCTGGCCGCCGCAGCAATGTTCCGCACGTTGGCGATCCGCATGTGGATCAGATCCAGCCGGAGATCCGGGTACCGGAGGCGATCATCGTCGGTTATGACGACCGCAGTTCATCACCCGACATTGTTGTGGGAGCCGTCACGTCGATTCGCGAATACGGCCTGCCCGTGATTGATATCGGTCGCTGCACCGCGGCGTCAATTCAGGAGGCCGCCCGCGCGTTTCCGGAGTGTGCCGGTGCGATTTTCGTCACCGGTGCCGGCCAGGCAGCTTCCTGGACGGGACTTGATGCATTCGACAGAAACGGTGATCCGCTGGCTGTGATCTGGAAAGATTTCGGAATCCGGCTGCAGCACGTCAGCATTGAGTCGGAAGAAACTCCTCCGCCGCAGCAGAGTTCAGAACTTGCGGATTCCGGACGTGACGACAAGATCTCAGAACTTCTTCAACGATTGAAGGACGGTGAAAAGTCTCAACAGCAGTCTGATCACGTCATTTCCACGCGACCCGCCTTAAGACTGCGATTGCCTGACGCCGAGCAAAGGCACGCGTGGAATCGTCGACTGACCCGGCGGTCCGGAGTCCATCGAGTTGAGGAATTCGAACAGCGATACCATAACTGGCTGACTCGTTGGTTCCCGGAACGGTGCTCGATGCGAGTTCTTGTCCGCTGCAATGATCCGCTGATTCGTCATCGCTGTCTGCGGCTTTCCGGAGACACGGGCCTGGAAATGGTCGTTCGATCCGTTCATGACGACAGTGAACTTCCGTCGTCCGGGCTTACGATCATCATCGCGGAGGATGACCGTGAGTTTTCAGTCCTGGATGCGAGAGGACGTCAGGTCTGCACAACGGATCTGGCGCAACAGCTCAACCGGGCGATCCGCTCCCGTTCTTCGCAGGTGACCGCACATGCTGATTCGGTATCCGGGCGGTTCTGGCTCACCGATGCGGGCCGTCCGAGTGCTGCCGGGTCGACGGAACACATCAGGGACTCGTTGGCGGTCCTCGGGATGCTTGTTCGCCTCACCGAAGGAGGTCGGCTGACGCTTTCAGGTGGGATGCGATCGTGAGCCGGCAACGGCTCCCGGCATCCGCTGGTTTCTGAGCGCCTGTCAGCGAGGGACGTCGGTCGATGGCTCATTGATCAGCCGCTTCATCGCGATCGGGGCTTCAGAATCCGCCGCGTCAAAAATGAGGACTCGCCGCCATTCATCGCAGGCATCTCGGTTTCTGCCGAGCTGTTCAAGCAGGCGCGCACGCATCTTGCGGAGAGGCAGGTCCTTCGGCTGGTCAGCCAGGCACTTGGCGAGCCATTCAATCGCCTGGTCGACATGACCAACGGCTTCCAGATGTGTTGCCCGCACCTTTGCTGTGGAGGCGGACAGGGTCGTGCGGGCGTTCGACCACATTTGATCCGCCTGCTCCAGAAGGGACGATCTGAGCTCGGGCGCTGTACGAATTCCGATTGCGGTGATGACTGTGGATTCATAGGTCCGTGGTCCGAATTCTCGCAGCGCTTCCCCGGAACCCCAGGCAAGCATCGCGTTGAGCAGGATTTGGGGACGGTATCTTTCCGAAACGGCAAGTGACTGATTCCACAGCTCTCGACACTCGTCTTTTCGCCCGGCCATGAGCATCACCTGACCAAACAGGGACAGACTGCGGGCATTGTGCGGTTCGGAAAACTGCATGTGACGAATAGACGGAAGCCTGAGTCCGGGATCCGCTGCTAGTGCCGTTTCCAGAATACCGAGGTCCAGTGCGATGTCGAACACACACGGCGACAGCGTCAGAAGCTCACGATCCGCTTCGCGCCACGGGTATCGTTCGAGCACCGCCTGCATGACATTTCTTGTTTCCAATTTGACTGCGTCCGGAACATCCGGATTCAGCATCCGGTGTGCCAGGCCGAACGGGTTGAGTTCTCGAAAGGCGTTTATGTGTGCAGCCGGCGTCAGTGTTCGGTCAGTCGCCATACGAAGGATCAGTTCATTCCGAAACAGCAGTTCGAGGTAACTGGCCCGGACTCGCAATCCGTCAAAATCATCTGGGCGCAGTCTGAGAACCGATTCTGCTTCACTCAGCTTCGCGTCTCCCGACTCTGAGAGCAATTTCACGTCCGTCCGATAGAGCATTCTTCGGAGAGGAACGAGAGCTGCGTAGGTACGCGTCGCGGCCAACGTGTCCGGCAACAGGATTGCCGCGGACACGATGACCGCCATCCACATTGCGAGGCACGGGCCGGCAGTCATCGCAGGTTGGTGTGGCGAGTCGGCGTCCTGTTCATTGTCTTTCAGGGCCAATTGCCGCAGCTCGAATTTCCGGCGCTCGAGCAGCACGATGAGAACGACCATGGCTCCGGCCACTGAAGGCAGAGCGATGCCGTAGTCAAAGAACGCTGCTGCCGCCAGTGACACAATGCTGAACAGAACAGAACTGCCCAGAAGACTTGTCAGTGATCCATCCGCAGAACGTCTAAATCTGCGATTGCCGGCGAGCACTCTGCGTACCAGCAGCAGCGTCATGATCCCGAATCCCGTAAAGCAGATCAGCCCTGCGATTCCGCTCTCGACCAGCACTTCCACATACTGATTGTCGGCTCGCTGAAACCACTTACCTGTGAAGTGCCGCTGATAAGGAAGTGACCCGAACCGATAGCCGCCCAGCCCGGAGCCCAGCACTGGGAAATCCAGGCAGGATCTCAGCGAGTCTGACCAATGAAGCAGACGTCCTGTCGAATCCGATACAGGATCCTTCAGCGTCCGCAGCTCCGAAACGACGACCGTATCCAGCTGAAAAAGAACCAGGAAAAGGCACGCGAGCAGAGCCACGAAAGAAAGACCACCAAGCGTCCCGACGAATCGTCCGCTGCGGTATCGGCTTACCACAAACGCAGCCATGCCGATGACGGCTGCTACAATTCCGGCGCGAGACAGAGTGGCTGCGATGCCGGACATCAGCAACACCACAGAACTGGCGGTCAGAAGTTGCAGGGTGTTGATGTTCGCCACACGGCGCATGACACGGTGCCATGACATCCAGAGCCCATCCCGCCATGAAGACCATTGGACTGAGTTTCTCACGACCTGCGGCTTTTCATCACGGTATGCCGCACTGCACAGCATCACCGCACCCGAGAAACAGATGATGAGCCATCCGGCTGCGTTGTTCGGATTTACGAAACAGCCAAACGGAGCTGTGGGACTGATCTTCCACTGATTTCCAATCGCAGCATCGAGCGCACCAGAATTCTGCGAGAGCGCCACAACCGTCATTCCGCATCCGCTGATGACAAGTCCGCTCACTGCCCATAGAACCCGGCGACTTGTGCCTGCCGTCTCAAAAACTGTCATCGCAATCAATGCCAGTGACAGCGCCTGACTGATGCAAAGCCGCGTCTCCGCGGGCATGACACTTCTGAGATTCTTCCGTCGGGCGGCGTCATCCGTCTGAGTGGATGGCAGCTCTCGCGCCAGTTCGGGATGTACCGAATGCCGCATCTCCAGAGCTGGATGAATGTACACAGGCAGGAGTTGCAACAGCCCGATCACCGCAAAACCCAGGAGCGGCAATGATGTTCGGGGAAGATGCGTCGGAAAACGACGCGACAGGAACATGCCGATCAGCGCCAATGCTGCAGAACACACAGCTCCACTCTGCAGCACGAGGATAGCGTGCGGAATCGCTCCGCCGAGAAACCAGGGAACCGCCGCCATGGTCGCACATGCGACAGTCAGTGCAAGCTGTGAGAATGCGTCTGGCCGTTGACTCGGGCTGCCAATCAGCGACTCGGAATTAACGTCAGGCTGCCAGCCGGCTCGCAACATGATTCGATCCGACAGGACGAACTACCCTATCATCCGTTCGGCAATTGCCGGAAGCTGACGTGATGCCGGCCGCTCAAGAGTTCCCGTAAAGTCCGGAAACGACGCGACCGCCGGCCCGCGTGCCGCAAGCAGTTCGCACACAATTTCGCGGAATTGTTCTTCGAACGGCTGAAGCCCGATCATGAACTCCGTCATCCATTTGCTGATGGCCCGATCTTCGACTGACCCCACCAGTTTAATATGGCCGGCACGCATTCCGTTGACGATCAACGGCAGTTCTGAACGCCATGCATCGTGATGTTCTGCACGAGATCTCGTCCGCCACGTGGCGTGGTATTCTTCACCAACGCTGGGAATGTTGACCATCAGCTCCACGCAGTCCATCTGGTACTGTTCGGCAATATCTGTCAGGCGTGTCCAGAGACTCTCCCATTTGTGCTTGCCATGCAGCCGCACCTGTTCGTGATGCAGCAGAGGCCTTATCGCGTCCGATTGCCGCAACAAGGTCCCCGCGAATCTTCGAACACGATTCGTCAGCAGCGTAAGCTCAGCATGTCCGAAGGATCGCGTGACAACCAGCAGCGCAATCGCAGTGACCACCGCAATAATGGCAATCAGATCGCTGTCAAACGCGGCTCCGGCAATTGCCCCGATCCCGGTCAGACTGCAAAGAGATCCGACCACCAGTAACAACCGTATTCCGGTATGGCCCTTCCGGACCAGACAATGGTGCAGATGACCGCAATCCGTATCGTAAATGCTGCGACCAGTGAGTCGCCGACGGACAATCGCCATCAACACATCGAAAATCGGAATCGCCCAGATTGCTGTCGGCATGATCAATGCCACGGCCGCGTATTGTTTCACAGAACATTTGAGAGCCACACAGCCCAGAATCAGTCCTATCAGCATACTGCCCGAATCGCCGAGAAACATGCGGGCAGGAGGAAAGTTGTACATCAGAAACCCGGTCAGAGATCCCGCCAGCGCCAGTGAAATCAACATTCCGTCCGGACGGCCGACCAGAATATATGTCACCGCCGCAACTGAAAGACTCAGCACAATTCCCGTCGTACTCGCGAGTCCGTCCACACCGTCAATCAGATTAAGGGCGTTGATCGCTCCCAGAATCCAGAAGACGGTCACGAATGCCGAGAAGTGACCGAACTCAAACTGATATCCAAACAGCGAGATTCTCTCGATCATGATGCCCGATGGAATCATGATCAGTGCCGTGACAAACTGCCCGGCGAGTTTCTGCCGGCCGCGAAGTCCGAGACGGTCGTCCAGGATTCCGACGATCACGATTACCAGCGAAGCGGCACCAAGCGAAATCAGAAACCGGATGTCGCTTGCTGTGGAATTCAATAAACCCGGAAACACGAGCATTGTCGCAACCATCGCAGCCGCGACTGCCAGCAGAACCGTCGGGCCACCCGTTAGCGGCACCGGTCGTGCATGGAGCTTGCGATGACCATCCGGAAAATCCACCATTCCGCATCGCCGCGCCAGCATGGCAACCAGCGGTGCGAAAACTGCAGCTGCAATTGTTGCAACTAGAAACGTGAGCAAATTGGAGTTCATCAGCGTTTATGTCGATCTGCGGGCGGTCACTCAGAAAACTCTCACTTCTCTCTGCGGTCGCTGAGCCCTCTTCGTCAGGCTCATCGGTCACCGCGAGGATCGAGTTCCACATTGAAACACGAACATTCAGTCGATCCAGCCTGAGCAAATGCACTGCCAGACTAGTCCGACAATCGCTTCGCGTTCGCTTTCAGGCGGTCCTTACGAGAAATGTTCCCAGAGCCCCTGGAGATTTCCAAGGTCTCTAAAGCCCGCAGATTCGAATGATGATGCCAACATGCATCCCGTTGCAAGGACGCAATCGTTGATTCACAGAAAACACATTCAATGCCTTCACTCGTCCCAAAACGACTCAGCGGCAACGATGCCCAGAATCATCCGCTCGATGTACTTTTGCAACAGTTCGGTCCAATTGTGATCAACAATCACATACGACATTGACAAGTCGGAGCTGATAACCCGTTTGGTTTCCGTGCATCTCAAGTGAGTCATCCGAACAACTCCAGCAGCGGGTCGCCGGTTGAAAGCGGGCGGGTGAAGCCATCGCGACCGAGTCGCAGGTCAAGCGGAACTCCGAGCGAATGGAAGATCGAGGCTCCGAGGTCCTGCGGGCGGACAGGGCGGTCCTGCACAAAGGCTCCATGCTTGTCGGATTCGCCGTAGACAGCACCTCCGCGAATACCGCCGCCGGCAAGGATTGCCGAAAAACAATTAGGCCAGTGCTGGCGGCCCGGATTCGTTCCCGGAGCATTGATGTTCGGTGTGCGTCCGAATTCTCCGAGCACGACGACCATGGTACTTTCGAGCATCCCGCGATTCTTCAGATCCATGATCAGCGCGGACAATCCCTGATCGAGTTTAGGCAGACACCAGCCCATGCCATACGATCCATTGCCGAACGCGCTGCCCATTCCCATTTCGCCGCCGTGCATATCCCAGCTGGAACTCGGAGCACCACCACCACCCTCCGGAGCGGAGCCGGTCCAGCCGTTCACGGTGACGAATCCCACTCCGGACTCAATCAGCCGACGTGCAAGCAGCAGGTTCTGTCCCAGCGGATGCATGCCGTAGCGATTTCGCACCGCCAACGGTTCACGATGCAGTTCGAAAGGCTGGCGTGCTTCGGAACTGCTCGTCATTTCAAATGCGCGGTGGTGAATTTCCTGCCAGTCTCTTGCGGCCGGAGCGACCTGGTTCGCACTGGTCGAAGGGCTCAATACGTCAAGTAACTGGCGACGATTGCTCATTCGCCCGGCTTCGACCGCCGCTTGCAAATCATCGGGAGCCTTGAATGTGGGCATCGCCGGATGATCGGTCGCAGATCCGACAAACAGTGGGCTGTGTCCAGCCCCCAGATGTCCGCCATTCCCGATGTTCGGAGCACAGAATACCGGATCGCCGACACACTTGATCAGCCAGATGTAAGGTGCGATGGTCTGTGCGTTCGGCCGCACCTTCGCAAGGATTGATCCGATGTAGGGCGCATCCGATGGTGCTCCTGCCTGGCCGCTCAGGCAGTGGTGCATCGCATCGAAGTGATTGCTGATATTCCCGACGTGGGTCATCGACCGGATCAGGCTGAAATGATCAGTCAGCAGAGCCATGTTGGTATGCAGTTCACTGATCTGCATACCCGGGACTCGAGTGGCAATCGGTTTGTAAGGACCGCGAATTGTATCCGGAGCCTGTGGCTTGAGATCCCAGGTGTCGAGTTGACTGGGCCCGCCGCACAACAGGATGAAGATGCAGGATTTCTGCGCTGCGCCTTTTCCCAGCGATGCATCCGCACTGACTCCCGCGGCAACCATGCCCGGTGAGGCCAACGGCAGCGCACTGATTCCCACCGCCTGAAACAGACTTCGGCGAGACCATGCGTCGTTCGGTGACGTATCGCCCAACGACCGCCTCGAATTCATGGGAATACCCTGTCGAAGGATTCATGCGATGTTCGGGATCCTCGCCCGGACTCTCAGTGGGACTGTTGAAGCCGTAGCGTAACGTCCAATCCTTCGGACACCATAGTGAACTCGGGCTGCGCGGCTCCCTTTGCCTTGAATTCGCATAGTCACTTGCGAGGCTGCAGCGGTGGTCCTCCGGAACGGCCCGCGGCCCAGTGTTTCAGATTCTCCAGTGCGCGGCGTCCGCGCAGGAAGTAGAGATCGCCGAGCGCCTGGAGCCTGGCATCGCATTCGCGGCGTGCGGCCAACTCCCATTCTGAATCCGCCGCAGACAGAAGTCCCTGAGACAGCATTGTTTTCGCGATCGCAATCGCAATGTCCTCGTGACCGCCAAACGACGGATGAACATGATCCACCAGCACATTTTCACCGACGATCACGTTCGACGAACCAGATCGCAGCAGGTCCTGGGCATCCACGAGCGGAATTGCATTGCTCGCTGCTGTTTCCCGCAGTGCATTTTCCAAAGGTGTCGTGATTCTCAGCCGGCAGATGTCTTCATCGCGGGCTGTGCAGAATGATGACTCCGCGGCGGAATTGTCTCCGGCGAACAATTGCAATTGTCCGAGTTCATACCAGCTGAAAGCGTATCGAGGATCAATCGCTGTTGCGGCCTTGACAATGTCGATTGCGCGATGCAGATCCTGCGATGACACGGCGCGGGCATCCCTGAGCAGAGTCTGAATCTGCTCGCGCTGCTCATCCGTCGTCGAGCCGGAATGCTCGGATTTGAACGGCGGGCAATCGCTCAGATTCGACGGCGGCAGAACCATCAGCAGCGGGACCGCCTGCGCCCGGCACATATCGGCCATTCGCTGCAGGTTGCTGCGGAAGTGCTCATGCACGGCCGCCGAATGCAGATCATCGCGATGATAGGCGGCAAGACCTCCGTCATGATCGAGGAGTGTATTGACCTCCGCATCCAACAACGGCTTTCCGGTGTCGCGAATGTCTCTCGAAACAGACGGCGGGGACGACAGAAATGACGACGGCTGACTCTGCAGGGAGTTTTGCAGCAGGCGAAAACTGCGGAGCCGGCTGAGCAGCGTGTAACCTTGCTGGACCACTGCCGACGTCTCACGAATGCCGGCGTACGTGACGTCTTCAAGAAACTCGTTGTGACCTTCGCAAAAGATGAACAGGTCGGGCTCGTAGCTCAGGCACTCCTGCATAATCGGCAACAGGCGATAACTGGCGTATGAAACGCCCCCGCAGTTGACGACCTTCCATTGATGTCCGGGATCAGCTTTGCAGAGGGAAATCTGCAGATACGTCGGGAAACTGGTCTCGATCGAGAACGGATTCCCCTGAACCGTCGATCCGCCGAAGACAAAAATCCTGAATTCAGTCGGCGGCTTGATCGCAGCGAATGAGTCCTCTTTGAAGAACCCTCGCCGGTCGGGAGATGTGTGATACCACCTTCTGTCCGGTGTCAGTTCAAACAACGGCCGGAGTGAAGTGAATCCGACGAACGGGTCGTCACCAACTTCTGCGCGACCCCAGTCGGCCGCGACGCAGAACAGTTCGAAAGCACCGAACAGACTGAGTCCCAGCAGAACAGTTGCCAACCGGAAAAACCAACGACTTCTTTTTGGCTGGAAATCTCGGATCACCGGCTCGCAATTCGCTGCACCCTGTTCATTCATTGCAGCGATTTCAAAATGGATTCGATTTCTGCCCGCGGAATTGCGCCGACGAAGTTTGCGACCTGTGTACCGCCCCGAAAGATCCTGACGTCCGGAATTCCATCGATTCGCAAATGTCGGAAGATTCGCCGATTCTTGTCGACGTCCACCTTGACGATCTCAATCCTG
>JANNGQ010000646.1:0-1942 GCA_031403975.1 Planctomycetota bacterium | reverse complement strand
GGGAGACTCGGTCTGGCATGAAGTCCGCAGTGGACAGGCATTTCATGTGCCCGGAAACTGTTCGTTCCGACTCAGGGTGAGCCAGGTCTCAGATTACGTCTGTTCGTTTCTGCCGTCGTGAGTCCAGGTGAAGTGTTGAACGGAGTTAGAAGTTTCTTCACGCACAACTGAGGCCGACACAAACGTCCCCGAAGCAGGAATCATCCATTGAAGCTGACTTCCGCGGAACTGATCCTCGTTACTGGAGCCACGGGGCTTGTGGGCAGCCACGTGGCCGAACAAGCTCGGCAGCAAGGCCATCGAGTTCGCGCTCTGGTCCGGGCCGGGTCCGACACAGCGCTGCTGAAAGAATGGGGCGTCGAACTCATCAGCGGTGATCTTGATCAGCCCGACAGTCTGGTCTCAGCCTGTCACGGAGCGACAGTGATCGTGCATTGTGCTGCGAAGGTCGGCGACTGGGGATCGACGGAAGCGTATCGCAAGGTCAATGTCGACGGGACTCGATCGCTGATGGACGCGGCACTTGCAACAGGAGCGTTGAATCGCTGGATACAGATCAGTTCGCTGGGTGTCTATGAGGGACGAGACCACTACGGCACGGATGAAGCAACTGCTCCCTGCACGACGGGGATCGACGGATACACGAAGACGAAAGTTGAGTCAGAGCTGCTCGTCTGCGAGTACATGCGAAACCGGAAACTGCCGGGTGTCGTGCTGCGGCCTGGATTCATCTATGGACCTCGGGACCGGACCATTCTGCCTCGACTGCTGGAGCGTCTGCGAGGCGGAAAATTCGCCTTTCTTGGTTCGCCGGAAAAACTGATGAACAACACGTTTGTGGGGAATCTGTGCGGAGCCATCTGGCTGGCGATTGAACGCGACGACGTCGTGGGGGCCGTGTTCAACATCCGGGATCCGCGGGCGGTTACAAAGCGAGAGTTCGTTAACACAGTCTGTGACGCTGCCGGAGTGTCCCGACCGACGAGAATCGTACCGCTGCCCGTGGCGAAGTTTCTGGCGAGTGCGATGGAAGCGATTTGGAAGCTTCTGCAAAAAGAACAAGCGCCGCTGCTGAACAGGGCTCGAATCAAGTTCCTCGGCCTGAACCTCGACTACAGCATCGACAAAGCCATCCGCGATCTCGGCTACAGCCCCGCCACGGACTTCCGCGACGCGATGAAACTCTCGATTTCGCAGAGCTCTTAGGCTTAATCCTGCTCTCAGACTTCCTTCTGCTCCCGTCAATGCTGATTCCCGACCGCACCATCATCCTCGCCAGCCGCAACCGCAAGAAAACGCGCGAGGTCACTGAGATTCTGGCACCTGCCGGAATCGCCGTGATCCCGGTGACCGACTTTGCGGATGTCGCTGACGTGGATGAAGACGGGCAGACTTTCGCGGAGAACGCGGCAAAGAAAGCCCGCCAGGTCGCCATTCATCTGAAGCGCTGGGTCATCGGAGACGACAGCGGACTGCAGGTGGATGCTCTCGGAGGAGCCCCGGGAATCTACTCTGCCCGTTACAGCGGTGACGGAGCGACGGACGAACGTAACAATCAGAAACTCGTCGCCGGACTGGACTCCGTGCCGGACGACAAGCGCGGGGCGGGATATGTCTGCAGTGTTGCTCTATCCGATCCGCAAGGGCAGATCCGGATCGCCTGTGAAGGCACTTGCCGTGGTCGCATTCTGCGGCAGGCCAGCGGGAAGGGCGGTTTCGGTTACGACCCGTATTTCCTGATTCCCGAGTATCACATGACGTTCGGTGAACTCAGCTCGGCTGTCAAGAACCGACTCAGCCATCGCGCCCGCGCGTTCACCGAATTGTTGCGGCGGCTCGAACAATCGGGAGCGTCAGCGAGGTGAATTTCACGCCGCGTGAGGAAACTGACGCTGCGACTTACAACTTGCTGAAGACTTCGCTGGTGTCGAGCGTATAATCA
>JANNGQ010000645.1:0-6850 GCA_031403975.1 Planctomycetota bacterium | reverse complement strand
AGATGATCACGCAACAGGGCCATGTCGGACAAGCATTCGCAAAGTCCCTTCTCCCCCGATTCGGGGGAGAAGGTGCCCGAAGGGCGGATGAGGGGGACGTCGCGGGATCTGAAGCGACGAGCTGCGTCGCGAACAACCCCCTCATCCGGCCTGCCGGCCACCTTCTCCTCCTTGCCAGGGGGAGAAGGGACTTTGTGAGAGCCATCGTCTGCCTGTTGCTAGTCCTCCTGACCACCTTGCGGGCTGTCGCTCAGCAGAACCAGCAAGTGAGGATCGTTGAAGCCATCTGGGGATTTGACGGGCGGGTTGTACCGGGGCAGTTCATGCCTCTGTCGCTTCTCCTGGATAATCTCAGCGATGAACCCATCGAAGCGCAGGCCACGCTCGCCTCAACGTCCGGGATGCTGCGGGAGGTCGGCGGCACAGCGATTCAGCCGGTTTTTCTGGGACCGAACTCCCGTCGCTGGGTGCAGTTTTATCCGTATATCACCACACGGATGACGACCTGGAGGTTCACGCTCAGAACAAAGGACAGGACACACACGTTTGATGACATCGATCAGCCTCGAGCTGTCTTCGACAACAGCGGCCGTTCCGATCAGAACGCTCCTCAGTCGCTGCCGGCGGTGATCCTGGACCCGACGGGAGTTCTCAGCAAACAGCCGACATCGATTAAGCATATGCCGGCGGAAATCTTCCCGCCGTATGCGACCGCGACACACGGTCTCTATGCCATGTTTCTGGATCATGTGCCCGACTGGGAGGCACCTCGTCAGGAAGCGTTGCTGTCCTGGCTGAAGTCCGGCGGCCGGCTGCATCTGCTGCTCGATCAGAACAACCAGACGCTGCGATTTTCAGGTGCGCTCGCTGTATTGAACGAACCGTTTCCGGAATTCCGCGTCGAGACAGGCACAGTGACACGGCACGATTTTCAGCGGGCTCAGCTGACGATTCAGACGGTCACGCCCGCTGTGACCCCTCCGGAAACGGCCCCGGAAGATGCAGCGGACGCGAAGGCCTTCAATCTGAATCAGACCAATGGCGCTGCCTGGCGTACCGGGCAGATCGATGATGATGAAGTGTTCTCTGAACTGCGACTGCTGACTCAGCCGGATCACGCCTGGGGATTGATCTTTCTGCTGTCATTGTGCTACATCGGGCTGATCTTTCCCGGCTGCTGGATTCTGTCCAAACAGAGGACGCTGCATTTTCTGGTGACTTACGGAGCCATCGCGGGACTGGCGGCGTTGTTCAGTCTGTGCTTTCTGTTGATCGGACGTCGGGGCTATGGTGAAACGACTTCGGTCCATACGCTGGCCGTCGCGCGCGGGGAAGATGAAACTCATTGGAGTCTCTTCGAGTACAGCACACTGTTCGTAACGGCCGGAGACAATTACACGATCGATTCCAAAGGCCAGCAGGCGTTGCTGGCCTCCGGAGCAAACGAAGAGAGCGTCGATGCAGACATCACATCGGGCAACACGGCCAGCTTTGTCAGTCGCATTCCTCCGTTCAGCAATCAGGCGCTAATCTCGCGGCGGCGGCTGCAGACGGACGACTGGAACCTGGCGGTCACAGGGTTCAGTCAGAACGGTGCGCAGCTGACCTCTCTGACGATTTCGTTCGGCGACAAGTTCCCGACCGGAAAGGAAGTGCAGCGTTTTGTGATGCACGGTCGCGATGTGCATGGCATGACGATCGATGCGGATCGGAAACAACTGACTCTGGCGAACAGCCGCCAGCGGCTGCAGGACTTCTGTGAGCCGGATCGCATTGACGGCAGCGGCACACTGATGACGCCCTTTGGTTTCGTCCCGCAGCGGGAACCTGAACCGGACCCGGTCTTGAAGTGCTTCAAGGACGCACTGCCGCGTCTGGCGCAGCGGAGTCTGATCGATGATTGTGTGCAGTCCGTCGAAAGATTCCGGCTTCCCGAGGGCCGTGTTCGCCTGTTGGTGTATGCCCCGATTCCTGATTCCATGCAACTGTCTGTCAGCGCGACAGCGCGCCGCAGCGGCAGGATCCTGTTTGTCCGCGAGCTTCCGCTGAGTACGGATGCTGCCGCGGCCGGGGAGGCTGTCACCAATCCCTGACTTCACAGGCCAGGACCTGCGCAGCGGCGGCCCGCCTTTACTGTTGACCAGCCGCTCCGCCGGCTGGAACTTTGTTTCTCAAGCGACACAGAACAAACAATTCCCGTCGACGGAGCGGCGGGACAACAGTACGACAGCCCGTTTTGGCCGTTGACTCTCGAATCCCGAACCCGACGAAGAGTTTCCCATGCCCGAAGTCACTCGTCACACCGTACCGGCCATTTCGGTCACCAATCTGTCTCATGCGTTCAAGGGACACCAGGCGCTCAGTCAGGTCACGTTCTGCGTGATGCCTCAGACGCTGCATGGATTTGTCGGGCCGAACGGTGCCGGCAAGACGACGACGCTGAAAGCCATCTGCACTTTGCTGAAACCCAGCTGGGGCGAAGTGCAGGTCTTCGGTCACAGCGTACGAGCCGACGCGATCAGCGTCCGTCGCCGGATCGGGTTCATGCCCGATCATTTCAGCATGTACCGTCAGATGACCGTCTTCGAATACCTCGACTTCTTTGCCGCGGCTTACGGTCTGCCGCTGAAGCAGCGGGACACGGTGATTCATGACGTGCTGACACTGACGGACATGGAAGGCCGCCGCAACGACCTGATCAGCGGCCTGTCCCGCGGTATGCAGCAGCGCGTCAGCCTCGCGCGGGTTCTGGTGCATGACCCGGATCTGCTGCTTCTGGATGAACCGGCCAGCGGCCTGGACCCGCGTGCCCGGATCGAGCTGATGGAAATCCTGCGCGAGCTGCGGCGGATGGGAAAGACCGTGTTCATCAGTTCGCACATTCTCAGTGAGCTGGCGGAACTTTGCGACAGTGTGACGATTATCGACCGTGGTCAGATCAAGTTCAGCGGCCCGATGGAAGTGCTGCTCGATAGTCCTGACGAGCAGCCGACGTATAACCTGAGGCTGGCCGACATCTGCGATAACGCCCTGCCGCAGATTCGCGCCCTGCCAGGCGTGGAAACTGTTGCCGAGCCCGAGTTCGCGACGGGGCGGGACTTTAACATCCAGCTCGCAGCGTCGATGTCGGCCAATGAGTTCCTGAAGAGCCTGCTGACTCTGGAATTGCCCATTGCTTCCTTCAGTCAGCAGCGACGGCACCTGAATCAGGCGTTCATGGATCTCACGACGCGTGGAGTCCGTACATGATTTCCGGGACGCTGACGCTGTTCAACTGGACGCTCAGGATGGATTCGAAAACCGTCTATCCGCACATCATCCGCGCGGCATTTTCATGCTTCATGCTGTTTTCAATTTCGATCGCCTTCTTCGAAGCATTCGGAACTAGCCGCGTCGGACTGCGGTTTTTTGAATCCATCTGTTTCATGAACGTGATGCTGATTACGGTTTCGGGAATCAGCTACTTCGTCACCGCGGTCACCGAAGAAAAGGATGCCGGCACTTTCGCACTGCTGCGGCTGGCCGGGATGACATCTTTGTCGATCACGCTCGGGAAATCCACGTCGAGGCTGGTCAGTTCATTGATGCTGCTGGTGGTCCAGTTGCCCTTCACGTTTCTGTCGATCACGCTGGGCGGGATACTTTGGCAACAGATCGCAGCGGCCTATGTCGCATTGGCGGCGTGGATGATTCTGATCGCCAACCTCGCGCTGTTCTGCAGTGTGCGCTGCGCCACATCCGGCCGCGCGGCGGGGCTGGCAGGAGTCATCATCGTGCTGTTCTTTACACTGCCGACGATTGTCACAGAGGCACTGGCAGCTGCACCTCCCGGCGTTCTTTCGAAAGGAGCAACCGACTTTCTGGCGTCTGTGCCAGACGTGATTTCGGCGATTTCCGTTCAGGATCGTCTGACGTCTTTGCTCAAAACAAACGCCCCGGTCGTATTCTTCGGTACACAGTTCTGGGCGAGTATTCTCATCGCGTTCGTACTTTTCAGCGTGAGTACTCTGACGCTGGACTTCTGGTCGGCCCCGGCTGAAGTCGGCGGACCGTCGAAGAATCCCGGGATCCGACGATGGTCGGTCGGACGCAGCTGGAGGCTGGCGGTCGCGTGGAAGGAATTCCTGTTCTTTACGGGGGGGCGCAGCTTTGTCATCGCCAAACTGATCGGCGGCGGACTGATTCTGGCCGCGTTCGTTCTGCTGCAGCAACTGAACAACTCATCCGCCGGATTGATGCTGGAAGGCGAAGACGGATGGCACGCTTTTCTTACGTTCGTCGCCCTTCTTTCGATCGAAGTGCTGCTGTATGCCAGCGGCTGTCTGTTCAGTGAGGTCCGTCAGGGGACGCAGGGAATTCTCGCAACGCTGCCGGTCTCAAGTGCCCGCATTCTGCTTGAGAAAGCCATCGGCTGTCTGGTGGGGCTGATCCCCGTCGTGTTTTGGATCTTGGTGACGCTGTTTCTTGGTTTCGACAGCGTCGTCAGGCATTGTTCATCAACCATGGTGGTCAGCTACCTGATTGTACTCGGATACAGCAGTCATGTGGGTGTCCTGCTCTCGCTGTACACGCGCTGGGCCGCGCTGCCGCTGACGATTCTGTTTTCCACTCCGGCCTTCTTCTGCCTTGCCGCACCGATTCTGAGTCTGACCGCTGTCACGACGGCGCTTGCTCGCAGTCATAATCTTGAGATGACACTCTTCCTGAGCGCTCTCGTCAATCTCTTCTGGACCTGGCTGTTTATCCTGCTGCCGCTGCAGATCTGGATTCGCGACCGGTGGAACTCAGTGACACAGCAGTAAGGCGACCGCCGGCAACAGGCCTGCCCGCGGGATCGGCTTCCTGTCTGTCATTTCACCGTGAACACGACCGAGCAGAAGCCTGTCCCGCCTCATCGGCGCAGCGCCCTGGGCCGGGAGAGTATTTCGCTGACCAGGATTGCCTGACGGACGCCCGACGGACTCCGCAATGCACTCAAAAGATCTGACGCCGCCTGCTCGTTGACGGGTTGGCCCGTCATCTCCACCGCCTGACTGGACTGAGATCCGAGGTGGCTCTTCACTCGTTCGTCAATGTCCTTCTTCACGAACGCATCGACGTCGCGGCCCATATGAGTCTTGACGTGATCGCCGATGTACGCTTCCACATGAGCGCGGACGCCCGTGCCGATGTCGCGTTCCGGTTTCGCTTTGGAGGACTTCTTCGACGGCGCACCGGAAGGAGCCTGTTGCTTAGACTTTGGCTGCTGTTTCTGCGGAGATTTCTGTTTTGGTCGCTGTGGTTGTGTCTGCTGCAGACCAGGTTGATTGATCGGTCGCTGCGGCTGTTGAGTCGGCTGAGGCTGCTGTGTCGGTGAAGCTGTTCCGCTGAGGAACGCTGCGATTTCTGACTGAGCACGGGACCGCTGACCTTCCGGCTGGGCATTCTGCGGTTTTGATTTGGCGGCCAGCGATTCTTTGACAGATCCGATAATGCCGGCCACAACAGCCATGAACACAATGATCGGAACAATTGAGTCGATGATGTTCCCCACGACGAGGTCTCCACAATTCCTGAATCAGGGTCAACACTTGCCGCATTCAGCTGCGGACTTCGTCACTGAGATCCGGTTCGCGATCGTCCGGATCCTGTTCATCATTATCCTGCGACGGAAGCCGGCCGCTCAGACGTCGGACTCTTGTCCTGTTTCTGGCCGCTGCCAGCCGTTGTTCCAGATCACTGGCAACCTGTCGACGCTGCAACAGACCGCGAACCACTGCCAGAAGCAAGACGATCACAAAGACGGTCAGTTTATCCACATCGCGGTTCCGTCGTCGATGGCTTGAGGATTAATGACTCGAACTATCCGGCATGGACATATAGCAGACCATCGGCAGTCGAGAAAGTGGCCATCCCTGAGAAGGCTGGCCAATGCACAACTTTCCGGTTGACACGATGGAGGACTGACGGAAGACTCCTGCCATGCAGAACACCACCCGGATTCTGATTGCAGCCTCCCTGTTCATGGCCTTCCGGGCGCTTGAGCCGGATACTGGATCGGGAACGGTACAGCTCGGTACGATGTCGTCATTGATCTGCCTTGCAGACTGTGATTCGTCATGTGAACCTGAGGTTGAAGACTCTGATTTGTTCTTCCACCGTCATTCTGCTGCGGAATCGCCCGCACATTTTCACTGCTGCATCTCGTCTCCGGAACACATCGCCACTGCCACAGCCGACATTGATCCGCTGACCAGCCTGCCTCCGCCGTCGGCGGTCTGAACGCCAATCTGCGTTCGTAAGCAGTGAACTTCAAGCGGTACGTGAACTCGCAAGCGTTCAGCCGATGCAGGATTGGTTGAGCCCTGCGGATTCAGTTCCAAGAGAGGTTTCCCGGGGCAAGTCACGACCGATCCAGAAACTGCGGTCACCTTTTCACTCTGCGAAAGGTGGGTTGCTCTCGTTGGAAGAAAGGCCGTCCCGCGACGGTTCCCCGATGGCCCCACAGAACTTTACTTTGCGTCGGAGTTTCGCCAGGTATTTGTTTCGCCGGAAATCTGTCGTCTGATTCCTGACAGATTCCCCAGACTCCGGGAAGAGGCACCTCGTGTCGACGATTGTCGCTCTTGAAACTGAAATCCGGCAGCTGGCCGAACTTCTGCCGCTCCAGGGCCCGATTACGGCCTTTGCCTTTCTGAACCCGCTGCAGGGCATGGAGGATCAGCCGTTCGTCGATGCGATGCGACAGGTTTCGGACGTTTATGGCTGCGAGCCGTTTCTGCCCGAATCCGAATATCGCCGGAAGTTGGCTGACGGCCGGATCACGACAGATGACCTCCGCGATGTCATGCTGGAGGAACACGAGTTCGAT
>JANNGQ010000644.1:0-2736 GCA_031403975.1 Planctomycetota bacterium | reverse complement strand
GAGCTTCAGGTCGGCGGCAGCGATCAGTGGGGCAACATCACGGCGGGGTGAGCCAACTCCTGTCGCCCCGTCGGGGCTCTCGAAATCGAACGATCCGAAACCAGTGGCTCACGCCACTGGCTACAGCCTTCCGTCCCTGTCGGGACTCGAATCGCGCAACTTCAAAACCGGCGCGTGGGGTTGGTGTGGGTAGGTTTTTTACCGCCGCTGGCCTGAAAATGGGTTGCCGTGAACAGAAGTGATCCGACAACGTTGTTGCAAGGCCCTCTCACGCGAGTGGTTCGAAGTTGGAAGATCTTCGCGATGTTCGCCGTGCTGTGTGCGGCGTTTCTGATTCTGCAGCAGGCAGGACGGGATCCTCTGCTTCGCTTTCAGATTGGTATGGACGCGGTCCGGAATGGAGACGGAGAGACGGTTTTTCGGGAAGCCGGCAGACTGCTGAAGACCTCGGGGTTCGAATCCTCGGGACACATGCTGCGCGGCACGTGGTTTCTGCAGGAACACAGTTACGACGCAGCAGCAGACGAATTTGGTCTGGCCACAGAGAATCCGGAAACGCGTGTTGAAGCCTGCACTCGTTGCGGCGAAGCGCTTTACAGGATGCAGAAGTTTGTCGATGCCGAGCGCATGCTGCTGCTGGCATTACAGTACGATGAATCGAACTCTGATGCCCGCCGTTGGTTGGCGTCGACGTACTATGATCTGGGTATCATGTCCAGCGCCCTGGAACACTTGAAAATCATCGGAACGGACAATCCGAGCGACGGAAGACCCTATCGACTGCGTGGCCTGATCGAAAAAGACTTCAAGCAGTTTGGCGACGCAGTTACGGAATACGAGACGGCTCTGAAACGCGAACTGCCTCCCGCGGAACGACAGGCCGTGCTGCTGGAGCTGTCAGACTGTCTCGTGCATCAGCTCCGCTATGACGAAGCACTGAAGACACTGACATCAGCCCCCCGCAGCGCGGAAACACTGTCGCTG
This sequence comes from Planctomycetota bacterium, assembly GCA_031403975.1. Classification (GTDB taxonomy): domain Bacteria; phylum Planctomycetota; class Planctomycetia; order Planctomycetales; family Planctomycetaceae; genus SXXK01. The sequence continues at coordinate 1,752 of JANNGQ010000644.1, read as the reverse complement.
GAGGCTCAGTGTTACGCGGCTCTCGGAAAGCTGGACGAGGCCACAAATAGAGCCGACGAAGCGATCCGGTTGAATCCCAACCATGTCCCGGCCATCCTCACGAAGGCGGGCATTGCACTCGAAAATGGACAGGCCGAGACAGTACGGCCGATCCTCGAGGCCGCCGCAAAAACTCATCCCAATGACTTCGACATCCTGTTTCAGCTGATCAAAGCCTGGCGTTTGACCGGGCGGACTGCACAGGCAGATGCACATTCCGCAAAGCTCGCTGAACTCGAGAAACTGATCGACCAGTTTGCAGCGCTGAATACTCAGACTTTCACAGATCTCACCAATGCCGACCTGCGATTCCAGCTCGCACAGCTGGCGTTCCGTCTGGATCGACCGGAACTGGCGGGATCGTGGTTGCAGGCCGCACTGGCAATTGATCCACAGCACACCGAAGCCAGGAAGCTTTTGGAATCGATCCAGAATGAGCACTCAAAAATCCCGGACTGAGACGAGGCCTTGTTTGCGTGACGACCATCGCTGCAATGTGGTCTCGTGACGCGATGCGGTGAAGGATTCTTGTAGCCGGATTCGTGAGAATTCGGAGTGACCGCGTTTTCCTCGCAGCCACCGTCGCCAGACGGTGGGTGTCCGATCATCATTCCAACGAAGGTATTCTGGTTCATCTTGAAATGAAGTGCGTAGTATAGAAATGGGCATTTGTCGTCTGAACTCTCAGAGGGCCGGCGATTCCGGACCAAAGGTCCACCCATTCCAATAGCCTGGGCCAAGCGACGGCGTCGGCCCAGGAAACAGACACCATGCAAAAATTTCAGGCCCAACGGGCCGGCCATTCGGGTGTTGCTCAGGCGACTCTCATCGACTGCTTGGCCCGTTGGGCCGTTGTGATGGATTGACGCTCGTTGACCTGGCCCGACGCTATGCCTGGGCCAGGCGATGAGAACGTTTGGGCCGTTGGCCCGGAATCGCACTGCGGAAAGCAATGCAGAATTCGCGGGAATTCAGATACCCCGACGCCACGTGGGATCGCGATGCGCTGGGACAGAAGTGCCTCAGAAAATCCACGCGCACTGCATTTCTCGATGAGCCGGTATTCTCCCTGCCGAACCTCCCACGCTCTGGCGAGCGTGGCTACGGTCAAAATCAGGCGTTTCCGCCTTGACGAAGCACGAACTTCGACACGACGACTCCCCGGTCCACAATCATGGACATTTGATCGCCCTTGATGGCCGTAAGCGGATTCAACCGGGATCTTCGAGATTTCCTGGAAAAAGATACTGCTGTCGCACTTCATGCTTTTCAGCTGTGAAGTTTTCCGGTAACGTTGATGCCGATTTCAATATGTTGTGCATGTTTCACAGTCGTTTGTCGATGTTTCACGTTGTTGACAAAACGAGGGTTCAATCATCGGTTTGCGGATGTTGAACGCGGTTGGCTTGTCGATGGAGCCAGTCGAGTCTGTCTTTTCCGTTGTTGAAGTTCGGTGTATTTTCTTTTTTGCAAATTGGAGGTAGGGATGAGAAAATCCGGAGTGACCCAAAAGGGTTTTACTTTGATTGAGTTGCTGGTGGTGATTGCAATTATCGCGATCCTGATCGCGTTGCTGCTGCCTGCAGTTCAGCAGGCTCGCGAAGCGGCACGACGCACGCAGTGCAAGAACAACCTGAAGCAATGGGGGTTGGCACTGCACAACTATCATGACGTACACAATCAGTTTGCAATCAATGGCATGGGTGGCTGGAC
>JANNGQ010000643.1:0-1941 GCA_031403975.1 Planctomycetota bacterium | reverse complement strand
ATTCGGTTACGAACTCCTGTTCCGAAGCGGGTCGGACGAGTTGTTCCGTCGCCTGGATGAAGCAGACGATACCGTCTATGCGCTTGACCAGAGCAATCATCTGGGAGGCCTGCAGAGAATCTCCGAAGGTCGCAAATGCTTCATCAAATTCAATAGAAATCAGCTGCTGAAACGGGCCTACACGGCACTGCCGCCTGAATCGACGGTCGTCGAGGTTTCCGTATCAGAAAGGCTGGACAAAGAACTTATCGAAACAAGTCGCCACGTGCGCGACTCCGGCTACATGCTGGCGCTGGATGATTTCGTTGTCGAGCCGCGGTTACAGCCGCTGCTGGGAAGTATCAACCTGCTGAAAGTTGATTTTCCTGCACTGGCAGGGGAACAGCACGAAGTCATCGTCCAGTCCGGCATCGAGCACGGATTCAGCGTCGTGGCCGCGGGACTTAAGACGCCGGACGACTTCACGCAGGCCTCGCAGTATGGCTACACATACTTTCAGGGGTATTTCTTCTGCCATCCGCAGCGGACGGACATCCGCAGCATACCCACGAATCGTGTGCAGTATCTGAGACTGCTGCAGGTCGTCAACGAGCAGGATTTCAGTGTCGATCGGATCGACGAGTTCATTCGCCAGGACGTCTCACTTTCGGTGAAGCTGCTGAAGTATCTCAATTCGCCGACGTTTGCACTGCGCGCCAAGGTCAGTTCGATTCGTCAGGCCGTGGGACACATGGGGCAGCGACCTTTGCAGAAATGGGTCTCATTGATTACGGTCAGGGAACTCAGCCGCGAAAAGCCGTTGGTGCTGATGAACACCAGTCTGATTCGTGCCAAGTTCTGTGAGGCGATCGGGGAACGATCACTCAAAGGCCAGATGGCTTCCGAAGGTTTTCTGGGCGGGATGTTTTCGCTGCTCGATGCGATTCTGGATCAGCCCATGTCAGGCGTGCTGAAGGAATTTGCACTGTCGCCATCGCTGAGGGACGCGCTGCTGCGGATTGAATCACCCCTGCGTAATGTGCTCGATCTTGCAAAGGCGCTCGAAGACGCGGACTGGCGGTGGGTCAGTGCGCTGGTGTACCAGCTGCAGATCGATGAAGACACAGTGTTCGCGGAATACCGGGACGCAGTGATCTGGGCTTGCGACATTTTCAACGGCCTGAACTGATCAGGGTTCTGAAGCGACGATCGATCATTGGTTCTGATCGTCCGGAGTTGATAGGCTCCGCGGAAGCAGCGTCAGCCTTCGAAACATGAGTGCCCCCGGACGTGGGTGTGCGCCGTTTCGGTCAGGTTGAGGATGCACATTCCGTTCATTGCAAGCTCACCATTTTCAGCCGCGTTTCCTTGTGACGACGTCTGAAATACATTTCTGACGGTCACTGCAGCTCATGGCTCGCGCGATTGAGACGATTCGGAATATCGGCATCATTGCCCATATTGATGCCGGGAAAACGACAACCACCGAACGCATTCTGTATTACACGGGTGCATCGCATCGGATGGGGAATGTCGACGACGGGACCACGCAGACAGACTTCGATCCTGAGGAGGCTCAGCGGGGCATCACGATTTATTCTGCGGCGGTGACGTGCCACTGGAAGGGATGCACGATCAACCTCATTGATACGCCGGGACATGTGGATTTTACGGCGGAAGTGGAACGCAGTCTGAGAGTGCTGGACGGCGCGCTGGTGATTTTCAGTGCTGTGGAAGGTGTTGAGGCTCAAAGCGAGACCGTTTGGCGTCAGGCGAACAAATACCGCGTGCCACGGATGTGCATGATCAACAAGATGGACCGCATCGGGGCCGGCTTTGAGCGAGTTCTGGACCAGATTCGAAAGCGGCTGAATTGCAAACCATTACCGTTGCAGATCCCGATCGGATCCGGTCCTGCGACGAACACGGATGGCTTCAGCGGCGTGATTGATCTGCTCAACC
>JANNGQ010000642.1:0-6163 GCA_031403975.1 Planctomycetota bacterium | reverse complement strand
TGTGCGATCCACTTCGAAGTAAGGAATCAGGCTCGGAAGGACTCCAAGATGCCAGCCATTATAGGCGCCGTTGTATTTTCCTATTAACTCAGCAGTTCCACCGACTGGTGCCACGGCCAGATTCACCCAAGCATCTATTGTGAATGCAGCCGTCTTATGGCTCGGGCTGTCAGGTATGGTGATATAGTCGTTTGCGCCGTCGAACACAAAGGTCGTACTATTACGGCCTGGCCCGAATGTCGCCCCGTTTGCTGGCGTGCCGTGGGCACTGCCCATCGTGTTCAATGCATCGTTGTTTGCATGCCAATTCGCGACGAGTCCTACCTGCGGTCGAGATGTCAGTTCCCCGTTTGTCCTCAACGTACCGCCAGCCAGGGTTACATTCCCGCCGACGGCCGTCGCTTCATCCACGCGCAGAGTGCCGCCGTTGACGGTCAGGTTCTCGCTGCCAGTGAAGCTCTTCAGAACTGTGACACCGGTCGAGTACGTCACGGTGATATTTGGTCCAGTCGCTCCCAGATCGGGGATGACGACGCGATCGCCATTCGCTGGCACGACGCCGAGGTCCCAGTTGCCGGCCGTGTGCCAAGCGCCGCCGGCGGGATTGGTCCAGGTGATGGTGCGGGCGTTCGCCAACCGGATCAGAAAGGGATCGTTGCCACCGGCGTTCGGCTGGCCGATGAAGCCCCCGGTCGTCGTCCCAGCCAACACAATGCCGGTGGTGTCCGCGTCGATGGCGTAGCCAACATCAATGCCCGCGGTCCCGAACTGTTGTGTCCACGCCAGATCACCGCCGAGAGTGTATTTCCGAACAATCAGGTCAAGCGCGCCGGCATTCGCTCCGGCCAGCGCCCCGCCTGTGTCGCCCACAGCATACACTCCGTTGTCGGCGACGGTAATGCCCCGCATTTCATCAGGGGCACTGGTACCGAACTGTCGAGTCCACGCGACGGCTCCGGCGTGCGTGTACTTGCGGGCATAGGCATCGACGCCTCCTGCTCCGGCCTGCCCCGGAAGGGTGCCCCCCACGTTTCCGGCGATGTAAACCCCTGTCGCGTCGGCCGCGATGGCTCGGGCCTCGTCGGTCGCGGCGGTGCCGAACTGCTGAGTCGTCCAGGTTGGGTCGAGATCGAGGTCGGTCTCGAGTCGAGCCAGGAACGCATCGGTTCCACCGGCGCTGGTTTGGCTCGGAAACGAGCCGTGCGTGTCGCCCGAAACGTACACGCCCGCCGAGGAGAGGGCAATCGAACGCGGGTAATCCCACCCGGCAGTGCCGAACTGCCGGGAGTTGAGCAGGGTTCCGTCGTGACCGTATCGGTAGACGATCGCGTCCGCGCTGCCTTGGTTGGTCCCGACGAGGCTGCCATCCGTGTACCCGGCGACGTAAACGCCGTTGGCGTCCGCGGCGATCGACCAGAACTGATCCGAGACCGAAGTCCCCACTTGCCTGGTCCAGACGACATTGCCGACGATATCGTACTTGCGGACGAACGCGTCGTAAACGCCCTGGAACGTTCCCTCCAACGCCCCGCCAGTCACGCCGGCAACATAGACGTCGGTGCCAAAGACCGCCACCGAGGTGGCTTCCTCGAGCGCGTTCGTGCCGAACTGCCGAGTCCAAACGGCGTTGCCCGTCGCGTCGTACATCCGAACGAAGGCGTTTTCACCCTGCCCGGCCGTACCGTTTGTGTTGCCCACGACCCATACGTTCGTTCCGTTAGTGGCCGTTGCCAGACTGTTCTCGATGGTTCCGGACGAACCAAACTGCCTCTTCCACGCGAAGTCGCCATCAGTGGCGAGGTTGCTGAGTTTCAGGACGTACGGATCAGTGCCACCGGAATTGGCCTGACCGGGAAGAGAGCCGAAGGTGTAGCCGCCAACGTAGATTCCGTCGGCATTCACGACAATCCCGGGTGCGTAGTCGTCTGCCGGTGAGCCAAGCTGCTTCGTCCAGATTTCATTGCCGGACGGATCGAACTTGAGAACGGCGATGTCGCTGGCACCGGCGGAAGATTGCCCCGGGAATGCTCCGGTCGTGGAGACGGGCGTATAAATGCCGGTGTTGTCGATCGCTAATGACAGCGATGAGTCGTTGCCGGCCGTACCGTACTGTCGGAGCCATTGCGGCACGCCGGCGTGGTCATACTTGCGAAGGAACGCATCGATCCCGCCGGCACTGGTGGCCCCGGAAACGTTGAGCGTGCCCGTCGCCTCGCCGCCGACATAAACCCCGGTCGCATCAACGACCGGCTCCCGTGCAAAGTCGTTCAGGGAGCTACCGAACTGGCTCGTCCAGACAGGCACACCTGACCCGCCAGAACCGTCCAGAGTGTATTTGCGAATAAAGGCGTCAAAGCCGCCGGCCCCCGTGTAGCCAGGGAAGGCACCGTTCGTGCCGTTGCCGGCGCGGCCTGTGACATAGAGTCCGGTGGAATGCACAAATAGTCCGAATGCAGAGTCGTGACCATTCGTTCCGAATTGATGAGTCCATAGAACGTTGCCATTGTGATCGTATTTGCGAATCCAGGCGTCCATGTCAGAAAGGTCGGTCTGCCCGGGAAAAGCGCCGTACGACTCACCGCCGACATAGACGCCGGTGGCATCGACCGTCACCGCGTAGGCGGAATCGTAGGCCGACGTTCCAAGTTGGCGTGTCCAAAGTTCGTTGCCGCTGGTGTCGTATTTGCGAATGAACGCATCGCCGCCGCCAAGATTTGTCTGACCTGGGAATGCCGCCAGTTCGATGTAGCCAACGACGTAGACAGCATCGCTGGAAGTCGCGACATCATAGGGATAGTCGACACCGCTGGTGCCGAATTGTCGACTCCAGACAACGTTTCCCTGGCTGTCCGACTTGCGAAGAAAACCATCAAATGCTCCGCCGAACGCGGTTTGCCCAGGCAAAGTACCGGCCGTGAAGCCGGCGGCGTACAGATCGCTTCCGAGGCTGGCGATTTTGGAGACTTCGTCAGCCGCACTGGAACCAAACTGGCGCACCTCGGTGAGACTCCCCACGGCAAGTGGCGGCGGAAAGTTACTGGTTTCCACAATCAATTGGGGCGCAACGGCATTGACGCCGCTGGGATTGTTCGCGTGTTCGCGCGACCAGAAACTCAGCGCCGTGGAGCCAGCATAGGCGCGGAGCAGCAAACCGTGGTTGGGGTTGTTTGCAGGATCGTTCAGCCAGGCCTGCACTGCTGTCGTGACGTTCCATTCGGCATAAGTTCCCGTGACTCCCGAGCCGATCAACGGTGAGTTGACCACCGCGAGCTGGGCCCCTTTGACTTTGCCAATCGGGTCGGCTCCGCTGTTGACGCTGTTCCATGTGACGGTTGACTCATTCCATGGCAGGTCAGGATTGAACTGGTAGACTCCGACGCCCTGATTCACGACCGTGGAGGAATTCCATTCCATCCGCAACTTTGCCTGCACGACAGGCTGCGTGAGTGCGGCGACGTCAAACTTAACGAGCGCATAGCTGGGATCGAGTTCGTCGACGAGCAGTTTGTCGTCCAGTCCTTCCGGATTTCCACGGTTGAACGCGCCATCTCCGCGCAGCCCCGCGTCGTCGCTGGCTGGCAAAGTGAACACGGCCAGCATCGCCCGGACTTCCAGTTGCTGCGCGACGTTTGCTGTCCGGTCAAGGCGTCTTAAGCGTCTGTATCTGCGGCTGGCTCGGAGCGACCTGGAAAGCCTCATGGAGATTTCCTTCAGTTCGGCGGATCTGGAAATGAGGACTCATCGCGGCGGATTCGGGACTCAATCCGGCGATGTGAGGATGTTCTGAGGCAGGGAAGTCGGGCAGTTTCGGATAGTCACCCGGGCAGATCCTTTCTGCCGGAAAGGACGTCCGCCAACGGCGGACATCGGCGATGGTCAACGGGCGAAGCTGGCTGTCTCCGGAAGATCACATCGACACGACTCACAGCGAAGTCCTGCCCGGCAGGCAGGACCTACAGCTTCGAAGTCCTGCCCGGCAGACAGGCAGGACCGGCAACCTCGCAATTGAATTTCGCCCTGTGGTGGCTTGTCTTTTCGCCGCGACTTCTTCCAGAATTTCTGAGGAAATCTTTCTGCATTCGGGAAGTCTGAGTTGCGAACCAAAAATCGCTGCCGATATGGTTTGTTCCTGGGTGGTTGCTCGGCGATGTACTGTCAGACGTGAGATTCTTCTGCAATTCTCAGATCCATTCCGTTTTCGCGGGATGATCGGCTGTCCCGAAGGCAAGTCACTATGTCAGGTTCGAGGCAATGGCCGACGACTTCGGTTGGGTTACTGGCCGGCCTGCGTGAGTCGGACAACGGGGAATCGTGGGAACAGTTTTCCACGGTATACGCACCCGCACTGCTGGAATTCTGCCTCAAGCGCGGACTGCAGCAGGCGGATGCGGACGATGTCGTTCAAGCCGTCTTCGTCGCGACCAGTCGAAACATTGGAGCATTTGAATTTCATTCCGACCGCGGTCGGTTTCGAAGTTGGTTGTCGACGATCGCGTTGCGCGCCATCTGGAGACTGCGTCATCGCCAGCTGGCCTGTCCCGTGCAATACATGGATCCGTCCGGTCTGGCGGACTTTCAGACTCAACAGCGGACGCTGGTGGAGGAGATCAATGCATCGGTCATCAGTCTTGCCGGCCAGGAAGTTCGGGAGGACGTTTCCGGGGATGTGTGGGATGCATTCTCTTCGGTCTGGTTTTCCGGTCAGCGAGCGCAGGACGTGGCTCAGCGCCTGGGACGATCAACTGGCTGGGTCTACAAAGCGAAGTTCAATGTGCTGCAGCGGTTGAAAGTTGTGGTTCGGCGGATCTCTTCTCATGACGTCAACGATTCCCAGCCCGCCGAACGAATCAGTCCGGGAGCATGAATGCCCGTCGCGGGAGTGGGTGCTGCAGTATCTGCAGGCCGCCCCGGATGACGAGCGTCTGAGCGGGATCGGACGGCATATTGACAGCTGCACGAGTTGTCAGCAGCTGGTCGATGAGCTCACATCGATCGAGCGATGGCGGCCGATTCTGGCAGCATTTGAAGACTCTTCCAGTGTCGATCAGGGCAGTCCGACCCCGCAGGCCATGACGGCCGAATGGGCCACCCTGGCGCCGGGCAAAACCGGCTCGAAAGACGAGATACCGCATTTGACTGTTCCGGAAGTCGTTGTGGCGAGCGGTGGTGATCCGACCGGGTTTGCGGCGCTGCGACAGAGATTCAGCAATCTGAAGTCCATCGGTTGCGGAGGCTGCGCGGTGGTGTACAGCGCAGTGGATCAGGCTCTGAATCGGACCGTGGCATTGAAGTTCCCGCATCCGACACTGGTCGTGGATCCACTGGCCCAGCGCCGATTCGTCACGGAATTGCGGGCCGCTGCATCGCTGCATCATCCGAATATCGTCGCCGTCTTTGATGCGGTCTTCCGAGAACACCAGGGATTTATCGTGTTCGAGTATGTGGCTGGCCCCACGCTCGGCCGATGGCTGGAATCTCACCTGGAACTGGTTGAAAACCGAGTGGCCGCGTCGATCGTGGCCGAATTGGCTGAGGGCGTGCATCATGCGCATGAGCAGGGAATCATTCATCGCGACCTGAAGCCGTCGAACGTGCTGCTGGATGAGTCGCACAGTCGGAACGGACTGCCGTTTACTCCAAAGATCTCAGACTTCGGGATCGCCAGACTAGTTGACGGCGACCAGACGCTGACAGCCGATCATCACATCGTGGGGTCTCCGTCCTACATGGCGCCTGAACAGGCCGCCGGCGATCGTGACCGAATCGGGCGGACCACCGACGTCTATTCGCTGGGAGTCATTCTCTACCAGCTCCTGACGCGACGGCTTCCGATCGAAGGCAATGGCGTCGCCGACATCGTGCGACGTGTGATCTCCGATGAGCCGGTCGCCCTTCGCAAATACCGCCGCGATGTGCCTCTCGATCTGGAAGCCATCTGCCTGCGGTGTCTGGCCAAGGATTCGGCCGGTCGCTATCCGTCGGCCGCGGCGCTGGCGGAGGATCTTCGACGATTTCTTGCAGGCGACCGCATCTCCGCTCGTCATCCGAATCCGTGGCAGACTTTTGTCCGCGTCCTGCGCCGCCATCCGCAGGCGAGTCTGTTCACCGGATCTGCTGTCGCCTGTGTCCTGGTAATCATCGGTCTGTTGCTGAGGCACAATTC
>JANNGQ010000641.1:0-3728 GCA_031403975.1 Planctomycetota bacterium | reverse complement strand
AGCGGATCAGACGGAACGACATGGCCGTCCGGGACGGAATTTCCTTCGAAGTCCGCAACAATCTGCGTATCCTCCACGGGGAGCGATTCCAGTTTGAGATAACCCGGCAGCAGCTGATCACTGCGGCTCGACAGGTGGAAGAGGCTCAGATCAAACTGCGCAGTTCCACGGAGCCAAACTCCAACCTGACCCGCGACCTGTTGACAGCGCTGCAGACTCTTCTGCGGACACGCAACGGGTTGATCAGCAGCTGGGTCAGTTATGAAACGTCACGCATGGAACTTTATCGTTCCATGGGTGTTTTACACGTCGATGATTTCGGGATCTGGATCAATGATGGAGAGTCCTTCGACAGTTTACTCGACGCCTCAGCCGATTCCCCCGGTGACGGAACCGACGCTGGCTCCCCGCCGCAGACGTAGATCGTGGCTGTGGTCGCTGCTGCTTCTGCTGGCCGTGGGAGTGCCGTCCGGCTTCCTCATCGCGCGGAATGCGAACGACGATGCAGATGCTCCTCTCACATGGACCGTCGCACTGTCGGATCTGCGGATCACGGTGACGGAACGCGGAACTCTGGAGAGTCAGAAGACGGTCAACGGCGTCTGCGAGATCGAAGGTTACGACAACAAGATCATCTTTATCGTCGAAGAAGGTTCGACCGTGAAGGAAGGTGACGTCGTCGTCCGTTTTGACTCGGCACAGATCGACAAGGAGATCGCCGAAGAACGCCTGGAGATGACGAAAGCGGGTGGCGAGGTCGAGACCAAACGCCAGGAACTGGAAGTCGCAAAGAACACGGGCGAGAGCGAGATCGCGACAGCGGAGCTGGAACTGACGCTCGCAAAGCTGGACCTGGAAAAATACGAAAAGGGCGATTACCTGGTGACTCTCAGCGATCTGCAGGGAAAAATCGCGCTGGCTCAGGTGGACCTCGAAAAAGCGGAAAGCACCCTGAAGAACACTCGCGACCTGCTCAAGAAGGGCTTTCGCGAACCCGAACAGGTGCGGGTCGCCGAACAGGAAGTGGCCCGGGCAAAGTTCTACCTGACACGGGACGAGGAAACGCTGAAAGTGACGAAGGACTTCGACCACAAACGCAAGCAGACTGAGTACAAAGCGAAGTCCGACGAATCGGATCGCAAACTCGTCCGGGCAAAGGGAACGGCTGAAGCGAATGCGAAGAAGGCCAGGGGAGCACTGGACGGCGTTGAGGCCGAAATGCAGATCCAGAAAGATGACCAGGCGGAGGCCGAGAAACAGAAGGAACGCTGCGAGATTAAGGCCATGCAGTCGGGCGTTGTGGCCTATGCCAACGAAGAATGGTGGAGTGAGTCACGGCGGATCAGAGAAGGCGGCACCGTGTATGAACGGCAGGTCGTCTTTTTTATTCCGGATATGGAACTGATGCAGGTCGAAGTCAAGATTCACGAGTCCGAAGTCAAGCGTATTGCTGCCGGTCAGAAGGCCGTGATCCGCGTGGATGCGTTTGCCAACCAGTCGTTCACCGGCACGATCAAGAGCGTGGCTCAGTTGAGCAAGTCCGACGGCTACTTCGGCGGCGGCGTGAAGGAATACACGACCATCGTTGTGCTGGATGACAAGGCAACCGTCGCGCTTCGTCCCGGGATGACGGCTGAAGTCGAAATCCTGGTCGACAGCATGAAAGGAATCCTCGCTGTGCCCGTGCAGGCTGTGGCCGAACATCGGGGCAAACATTTCGTTTATGTGCAGTCCGGATCCGGTATTAAGCGCAGGGAAGTGGACATCGGCGCGACCAACAATCGAATGGTGGTTGTCCGCTCGGGTGTAGCTTCCGGTGATGTGGTGACGCTCGATGCCCGGAGCCGGGCGACCAAAGAATTCGAGAGCGATGAGGAAGTCGAAAGCGAGGACGTGGCAAAACTCGCCGCCGAAACGCTGCCCGCTGCGGTCGACAAGAGGACGGAAGGCAAGCCGGCACGTTCCGCTTCGCCCAGGGCCGTCCCACCTGCTGACCCTGCAGCACCGGAAACGGCAACCGCAGTACCGGAGAAGTCTGAAACAACCGTGCCCGAATCAGCGAAGACTGAACCAGCTTTATCGGAACCGGCACTTCCAGCGGCAGCAGCCGGAAATTGACCTCCCTGCAACCGCAGTGGAAAGGCCCGATACCACCGAGACGAACTCGGACGGGATTGGAAGATTACTATCTCGCCGATCAGCGTTCATCCGCGTTCATCAGCGGTTCAAAACCACAACCGTTTCAAGATCCGGACCGAGAAGGCTGTCGTGAACCGCTGATGAACGCTGACCGACGCTGATACCCCCCTGCCTGCGGGCTCTGCAAGAATTTGATTTACATGCGATATCTTCGTCACCTGATTCCTCTCCTGCGCACAGCCGTGCAGAGCCTGATGCTGCATAAGCTGCGGTCGTTTCTGACGATGCTGGGTTTGGTGTTCGGAGTGGCCTCGGTGATTGTCATGCTGGCGATCGCAGAAGGGGCGGCATCGGAAGCACAGAAGCAGATTGAATCGCTCGGTGTGCGGAACATCATTGTTCGCAGCGTCAAACCGATTGCAGATGCTTCCGCCAGGAACACTGAGAGCGAGAATGTCTTGGTTTATGGCCTCACATGGGACGATCACGAACGATTGAGGCTGGCTCTGAAAATCGCCACGGGCGTGACACCTCTGCGGGAATTTCGCCAGGAAATCCGCCATCTGAATCGCAGCCTGGACGGTCGCGTTGTGGGAGTCACTCCCGACTATCTCAAACTCAAGGCCGGCGTGATTGACACTGGTCGGTTTATCGAACCTACGGACCTGTCGCAGCTTCAGAACACTTGTGTGATCGGATCGCAACTGGCGGAAACACTGTTTCCGTATGAGAATCCGATCCAGAAAACCGTCCGCATCGGCCCGAATCACTTCTATCGCATCGTCGGCGTCACTCGCTACCGGGCGCCGACCGGCGGAGCGGGATCCAGTCTGAGTGCCGAAGATTTCAACAGCGACGTCTACATTCCACTCACTACAAACCGGGCAAGGTTTGGTGAAGTGATCATGTATGAGACCTCCGGAAGCCGCTCCTTCGAGCACATTGAACTGAGCCAGATCACGGTGCAGGTGGACAAGCGTGAAAACGTCCGTAAGGCATCACAGGTGATCGAAGACACGCTGGCGGCGTTTCATCCGAAGAAGGACTACGCCGTGACGATTCCGCTCGAGCTTCTGGAACAGGCCGAACAGACACAGCGGATCTTTTCGCTGCTGCTGGGATCGACCGCCGGGATCTCTTTGCTGGTCGGCGGCATCGGCATCATGAATATCATGCTGGCGTCCGTGACCGAACGGACCCGCGAAATAGGCATTCGCCGCGCGCTGGGTGCGCGGCAGGCGGATATTGTCGCTCAGTTCCTGGTCGAGACTGCCATCCTCTCGATGACCGGTGCTGTGCTCGGAGCGGTGCTTGGGCTTTCCGTTCCGCCGCTGGTGAGTCTCGTGAGCGGCCGCACAACGATCATCACGCTGACTTCGCCACTGATTGCGATGTTCGTAGCAATTGCTGTCGGCACCAGCTTCGGTGTCTATCCGGCACGTCGAGCCGCGTTGCTGAGTCCCATCGAAGCACTTCGCAACGAGTAGCCGGTTGGCCGCTGGTCTTCTACACTCCTCTGCTTGCTGATCGGGGGTGTTGAAAAAGGTGTCTGGAACTTTGGAGACATCCGAAAAGCACAGCGAAAGCCC
>JANNGQ010000640.1:0-2242 GCA_031403975.1 Planctomycetota bacterium | reverse complement strand
AAACTTTTGCGATTCGGGTCGGTTACTTCGGAAACGAGAACTTCGTCGAAGTTTTTTCCGACGGAAGCGTCATCGGGGAGGAGACGCAATTCCTTGAAGGTGATTGGGAGGAATTCATTCAATTCGCCTGTTTTCGGATCGGGATTCAGTTCCCGGATCACGGATCCGTGATCAATATCCAGGCGCTTGCGACCGGGGATTTCCAGCGTGCGCGAGTCCAGTCCCATCTGATGCAGAATTGTCGCATGGATGTCTGTGACATAGTGGCGATTCTCAACCGCGTGAAACCCGATCTCGTCCGTGGCTCCGTGAGTGATCCCGCCCCTGATTCCGCCGCCTGCCATCCAGACTGAGAAGCCATAGATGTGATGATCTCGTCCGTCAGTTCCCTGTGTGCCGGGCGTGCGTCCGAATTCGCTCGCAAAAATCACGATCGTGGAGTCCAGCAGACCTCGCTGCTTCAGATCCTTCAGGAGTCCGGCAATTGGTTTGTCGACAGCCTGAAAATTCTTCGAATGATTGGCTTTCAGGGCGCTGTGGGCGTCCCAGACGCCGGCGCCGCCCGCTCCGTGCTGCACCTGAATGAACCGCACACCGCGTTCGATGAAACGGCGCGTCGCCAGCATTTGCATTCCGAAGTCGCGCGTGGCAGTGTCGTTGAGCCCGTACAGTTCCTGAGTCGCCTGAGTCTCTGACTCAAACCGCAGCGTTTCCGGCACAGACATCTGCATCCGAAACGCCAGTTCATAGGCTCTGATCCGCGCGGCCAGCGCGGGATCGTCGGGATACTGCTGCGCCTTCAGGTGATTCAGTTTCCCGACCAGATCGAATCCGATGCGCTGCTGGTCATGGCTCAACCCGGAGGCCGATTTTCCGAAATCCAGAGGATTCGCGGGGTCGACTCGGATCGGTACAGCATCGTGGGCCGGACCAAGATAGTGCCCGTCCTTCGCATTCCAGTACTCACGATTCCCCATGGAGATGAATTGCGGCAGGTTGTCGTTCAAAGTTCCCAGACCGTAATGCACCCAGGCACCGAGCGTCGGATACTCACCGTCGAGCATATGCCGGCCCGAATGAAACTGAGTTTGCGCGCCATGGTTGTCGTCGGTCGTGAACATTGAACGAATGACGGCGACATCATCAATGCAGCTGCCGACATGCGGCACCCAGTGGCTCAGTTCAATCCCGGACTGCCCGTACTTCCGGAATCCGACCTGCAGAGGATACAGCTTGTTTCGCTGCTGCCCGTTGGCGTCGTTGATCACTGTGACTCGGGCGAGTTTCAGTTTTTCAGGATTCTGAGCGTCGGCATACGGCGTTTCTGTAATCGACTTGCCCGCGTACTTGCTGAGTTCCGGCTTGGGATCGAAGGACTCCGCCTGTGACACGCCGCCGTTCATGAACAGCCAGACCACACTCTTTGCTTTCTGAGCAAAATGTGGTCTTCCGTCCGGCGGCCGCCATTCGGAAACAGCATCCCCGCGCGCAACGTTGTCTTCAGCCAGCATTGAACTCAACGCCAGCGACGCGAAACCCATCCCGGTGCTTGAAATGAACTGACGACGGGCATGCATACATCGATCCCCCGCCGCATATCGTACCGTCGGTAAGACGACCGCGGCAGCGAGTCCCGACGCTCGGTGGAGGGAACTCGGGGTTTTCTTCATCATGTGGCACGGAGGCTCAATGGGCCCGATTCTATCGGACTGCCGATGAAACGAATTCCGGGAAGTTCATGTTGACAGTTAACAGCAACTCACATATCGTCCGGTCGTCCTCAGGGAATCACTGATTCGAAGGAGCGAACGACATGACAACAATCGGGCAGCGGATCCGCGAAATCCGCAAGAGCCGAAATCTGACTCAGCGTGAATTGGCCGACAAAGTCGGCATCAATTTCACATATCTGAGTCGCGTCGAGAACGATCGCCTGGACGACGAACAGACACCGCGGGAAGAAACCCTGCAGCGGATTGCCAGGGCTCTGGATTCAGATCCGGATGAGCTGCTGCTGCTGGCTCGACGCATTCCGGATGCCTATCGGGATCGCATACTGTCTCGTCCCGGAGTGTTTCGAAAGCTGCTGAATCTGTCGGACGTGGCACTTGAAGAACTTGTCGAGCAGCTGGAACGGTCGTCGAGCGGCACGAAGAGAAACTGACCACGGGACTCGTGCAGAGTTGTGTCGACATTTTGCTGCACTTTGCAGGCATCGGAACGACACGACCAGAGCAGGATG
>JANNGQ010000639.1:0-5198 GCA_031403975.1 Planctomycetota bacterium | reverse complement strand
GGCGTCGCTGCCGGCGATGCCGGTCTCGAAGAAGGCAGCATGGGGACCGATGTCGGGGACATCGACGGCGATGGACGACCCGATCTGTGGGTGGTGAACTTTGACAATGAGGACAATGCCCTCTATCGAAATCTGGGGATGGAACAGTTTCGGCATGTCTCAGTGCCGTTCGGACTTGCGGGAGTCTCGCGGATGAATGTCGGCTGGGGCACATCACTGACAGACTTTGACAGTGATGGCTGGCTCGACATATTTGTGCTGAACGGCAACGCGGTTTATCACAGCCAGAGTTCGCCGTTTGAACAGATCCCTCAGTTGTTTCGCAAGCAATCGGTACCGCGGTTCGAAGAGGTGACTCGTCACGGCGGGTCTTACTTCCGACGCCCGCATGCCGCCCGCGGAGCCGCCGTGGGAGATCTGGACGATGACGGCGCGATCGACATTGTCGCCAGTCATCTCAATGAACCTGTGCGTGTGCTGCGGAATCGTCAGTCGCCTTCGAACTGGCTGCGGATCAGTCTGATCGGTACCGCGGGAGCTCGCCAGCCAGTGGGCACGCGAGTCGCGCTGGCCACGGACGAACCGCGCGTGTTGACAAGGTTTGTGGTCAGCGGTGCCGGATATGCCTCTCATTCGGACCAACGAATCACATTTCCGCTGGCGGCAGGTCGGACGTCGGCCAGTGTCACGGTGTATTGGCCAGGAAGAGCCGTCGAAACATTCACAGAACTGGCAGCGTGCCAGGATCATGGGCTTGTCGAAGGGCGCGGAGTCGCAAATGCGGGTCGTTGATCCTGAACATGCAGATCCTGGCTCCGCCGGACACGTCCGCCAGCGTCAGCCACGGTGGAGAGTGCGGGGCTGCTGCGGGTTGATCCTCGCTGGCGTGCTGACGGCATTGATCTGCAGGAGCGTCCTGAACGATCCTGATCCTGCGCAGCTGGCAATGCAGGGAGCGAAATTGGTGGACCGCAGCCCGGACGAAGCCGAGCAGATGCTGTACCGGGCGATCGAGTCGACTGGCGTTCGGCTGCCGCAGGCCGAAGTCACTTTGTGTCTTCTGCTCGCTCGAAAACACGACTGGAATTCGGCTCAGCCACTCTTCGCGCGACTGGATCAAAGTGTGTGCTCGGATCAATTCCTGCTCGAATTCGGCAGGCTGGCACACAGTGCCGGAAAAATCGAAATCGCTGTGGAATCGCTGAACGTCGTCCGGAACCGCGGCTCGAATCAGACTTACAGAGCGCTCGAGCTGCTCGGGCAGATTCACCAGGAACGCCACGAGGAACGTGAACTGCTCGACTGCGTCCGGGACATGGCGCTGCTCACACCGGGAGAACCGGCACTATGGTGGAAGCTGCTGCAGTTACTTGACGACCGACAGCTTATGACCGAATCGATTGCACACCTGCGGTCGGCTCTGCAGCAGGACCTGCCTCAGAAAGATCAGATCGAAATGCGACATCAGCTGGTTTCCCGACTGGTCGGACAAGGGCAGATCAGTGAGGCACGGACGGAACTGAGTCTGCTCCCGGAAAACGAGAGGTCGATGCCCAGAACCGAACGGCATCGGGCTGCCCTGTACCGTCTGGAAGGTCGACCGGAGCTGGCACTTGCATCTCTCGAATTGTCACAGTCTCTGACCACCTCTCAGCCGGGCGTGGCCTGGCTGAGAGGGCAGGTTCGATTTGACCTGCAGCAATACGCCGCAGCGATACTGGACTTTCAGACTGTGCTGAAGGCAGACGCCTTTGATTTAACGGTACACCTCAAGCTGGCCGAGGCCTGTCGCGAAACGCAGCAGCACGATCTTGCGGAACAACACGAACAGACGGCCCGGAGCATTCGGGAGAAACGTCAGCAGATCAACAGGCTCAAGGAAAAAGCCATTCACCAACCCGACGATCAGTCACTGCAGCTGGACCTGGCCCGTTTGTATCGCGAACTCAACGACCAGAGGGCAGCCGACTACTGGGAAAAACGCGCCTCAACTTCTCAACCCGCGAAAACGGGCGCATGACCGGACGTGGCCAACTGCACTTGATGATGTGTCCGGTCAGTATTCCGGTCGCCGCCTTCAGAATCCCTCTGCCCGGATCAGCTCCGATTCGCACAATCGCATTTTGAACCCGGTCCGGCAGATCAACTTCAACTCTCGATTTGTTCTTAGCATTTTTTCGGAGAGCTCTCCATGCATTCACTCATTTCACGAACACTTACGATGGGGGCACTGTTCGGAGCAGTGTCCGGCCTGCCTCTGGTTTCTGCACAGGAAGGCAAGAAGCCCGTCGAATTGCCGCCGATGATGGACCCGGTGGCCGCTCATCAGCCGAGCCTGCTGCCCGACCGCATTGTGCTCACATGGGCTGCCGATCCGGCGACGACTCAGTCTGTGTCCTGGCGAACATCTCCGACGGTCAAGAGGGGAATTGCCGAACTTACGGTGGCTGACGCCGGTCCCGCACTCGAGGCCAAATCGAAGCAATTCGAGGCTGTGGCAAGCCCGCTGCGAACTGATCTGAACTCGGCGATGTTTCATTCCGTGACATTTGACCAACTGACACCCTCGACAAAATATGCTTATCGAGTCGGTGATGGAGCTAACTGGAGTGAGTGGTTTCACTTCACAACGGCCAGTACACAGCCGGAGCCGTTCTCATTCATCTATTTTGGTGACGCACAGAACGACATTCGTTCAAAGTGGTCTCGCGTCATTCGCGAAGCCTACAGTGATGCTCCGAAGGCGAAGTTCATGATCCACGCCGGCGACCTGATCAACACTGCGGAATCGGATTCACAATGGGGTGAATGGTGCGAAGCCGGTGCCTGGCTGAATGCCATGGTGCCCAGCGTTCCGGTCGTCGGCAATCACGAGATGGCAAAAGTTGACGAAAACACGCGGCGCGTTTCGCATCACTGGCGGCCTCAGTTTGCATTGCCGGAGAACGGGCCCGCAGGTCTGGAAGAATCGTGCTTCACGATGGTGTATCAGGGCGTCCGAATCATTGGCATGAACAGCAACGAGAAACCACAGGAGCAGGCAGCGTGGCTTAATACTGTCCTTACGGAGAATAAGGAGAAGTGGGTCGTCTGCACGTTTCATCATCCGATGTTTTCAACCGGAAAAGACAGAGACAACGCCGCGCTGCGAGCCATCTGGAAGCCTGTCCTTGACAAGCACCGTGTCGACCTGGTTCTGCAGGGACATGATCACACCTATGGTCGGACTGGTCTGGACACGCCCGTCGTTCAGGCGAACGCCGTGACGGGCGTGAATGAGGCCGATCTGTTTTCGGGCACGGTCTATGTGGTCTCCGTCAGCGGGCCGAAGATGTACTCCCTTCAGCGCCACTCGTTCATGTCAAGGCATGCGGAGGATACTCAGCTGTATCAGATCATTCATGTCAATGGCGATAAGCTCCACTTTGAAGCCTATACCGCGGTCGGAGAACTCTACGACGCCTTCACGCTGCAAAAACAATCCGGCAGGATCAATAAACTGACGGAAGAAGTTCCCGACACTCCGGAGCGACTGCGCCCGCCAGTGGTCGCAGAACCACCGAAGAAAGCGGCTGCCGCATTTCGATAGTATGCCGTTCATTCACTCTTCCACGGGGAGATCCAGCCAGATTCCATAGCTTCCTCGGTCACAACCTCCTCGGTCCCATCCTCCACGGATGTTGGCGTTGCAGCTTGCAACGAGTTTTGGGTGACCAAAGCACCGGACGATGTGGCTGAATTCCTCGTTTGGAGCCTGTCGCCAACACGCCTGTCCGAATTGCAGGCTCCAATCTCCGCCAACATGGCCGCCAATTCGTGTTGATCGCGACTGCTTGAAGTTGCCTCGTGCGCTGTTTGGTCGAATTGTCAACGATTCTGATCGCACGATCGCCAAGGTCGCCGTTGGTCCGGAGGAAATCGAGGAACCACGGCGGCTCTGCAGCGAGGTGTTCCACCTGACAGAGGCTCGGAGCGAAATTGTGGATTCACGGTCATTGAGTGCCTGGTTTGTCGTGCCGAATGAGGAGTTCGGGGGATTGAAGCCCGTCGATGTCATCGAACTTGTTAGAATCCATCGGCTGTGCGACATGGCGTTTCGATCGCGCACCGGAATGCATGGCGGATGCGATTCATGTGGCCCCGCCGGTCCGCGACTGGTTTTTTGTGCGGCGAGATCGATCGTGGCCAACACTGCGTTTCGTTCGTTTCAAGGCAGAGGAATTCTCTTTCGGATCCGATTCGGCCGGCGTATACTTCCCGGCGGCATGCAGCCATGCAGTGCGCAGTTCTCAAATTCGTCCACGTGCTGATTCCTGCCTCGGCGGAAATTCCGGCAACGTGTCCGAGATCGCCAATTATGTCCAAGACAATCACCGAAGAGATCGAGAACTTTGCTGAATACGCGAGGCGTCATTCTGTCGAAGTCGACAGCCTCGACACACTGTACCGACGATGGCGAGATCACGCTGAGCGTGAAGACGTGGTCGCCGCTGTGGAACAGGGCGAAAGGGATGCTGCGGCAGGACTTGGTCGAAACGCAAGTGATGTCCTTTCAGACCTCCGGCGCGAACTCGGCCTTCAGGAATGAGTTACGAAATCCAGATTCTGCCCCGAGCGGCAGCAGAACTTCGTGCAATCGTTCTATGGTGGTCAGAGCACCGCTCATTGGAACAGGCCCGTCGCTGGATGATCGGCGTTGATGCCGTTATCACGGCACTTGCAAATCGTCCCGAACGCCATCCGCTGGCGCAGGAATCGGATCGATTTCCGTTTGAAGTGCGCGAGTTGCAATACGGTGTGGGCCGGCGGAAGACGCATCGCGTGCTGTTCGCGATTCGCGAGGATGTCGTGCGCATCTATTCAGTGCGGCATCTCGCACAAGATTTCGTGACCGCAGAAGAACTCGGAATTGCTGAATGAGCGGCGGCGTGATCGGTCGTTACTGACAGCCACCGGGCCGGTGCCAGGTCATCAGCCGCCACGTCTTCGTCCGCAGGCCGAATGCCGGACTTGCCTCGGTGAGTTGACACTCACGGCTCGACGGGACAGTCTGCGTTCCTCTGAATCCTGAATCCCGGTCCCTGAATCCTGCTCTCCCATGATCAAGTCTGCGATCACCGTTTGTATTGTCGAGCAGGCTCGCCAGGGGCCGTTCGTGTTTCATGATGATGTGGCCTCCGCTTGTCGATCGGCGGCCG
>JANNGQ010000638.1:0-2189 GCA_031403975.1 Planctomycetota bacterium | reverse complement strand
TTTGGCGGATTCGCCACAGTGTAGAACAGTTGTCTCAACTGTTCCGCCTGCGACCGGATGAACAATTGGGGACAATTGTTCCACAAAGTGAGTGCCATTCGGCGTGAGCCACGGGAATACTGAAAACACAGCGATTCAGGCCTGAAGGGCCGACACAAGCGCCAATGTGCCGGCCCTTCAGGCCTTATGTTTTTGATTCTCGTATACCGGTGGCTTACGCCACCGGTCCCGGCGCGCCGGGATCGGCCCTCGAGGCCGGAAATGCGCAACTTCAAAATCCGCCAGCGAGGCTGAACGGCAACTCCGACTACACGTCGCTGATGCACCGCTGCCGATATTCAGACAGCAGATTTCCGTTGCATCACATTCGTCGGTCTTCAATGCTGTGCTGCTTCGTCCCTTCCTGTATTTCCGAGTTGAAACACGATGTTCAGAATTCTGCCGGCTGCCGCCTGCCTGGGAGCTCTTCTTTACCAATCCGCTGTTGCCCAGTCCGACTCCGGCGATGAACGTCTGACGCTGGAGCAGATCATGGCCGATCCGGACTGGATCGGTCGAGCCCCGGAGAGCCCTCGCTGGAGTTACGACGGCGATTCGATCTATTACCAACGAAAACGGACGGGCAGTGAGGTCCGTGACTGGTTCCGCGTCGATCGTCTCACTGCGAAGTCGATTCGAGTCCCGCTGAAAGAACTCGAGACCGTTCCGCCGTCAGCAGGTGACTTCGATTCGGATCACCGCAGAATTGTTTTCACCCGCGACGGCGATCTGTTCATCAGAGATGTCGCGAAAGGATCGTTACGACAACTTACAAAGACCGCGGCCACGGAATCCGGTGCTGTGTTTCTGAGCGGCGGTCAGCGAATTCAGTTTCGGCGCGACGGGGCCGTGCTGATCCGTGATCTGAAATCGGGACTGGAATCGGAGCCGGTGCTTATCAAGTTTGAAGACGCTCCCCCTGATGTCAAGAAGCCTCCGACCGAATTCCTGGCTCGCCAGGAGCAAGAGCTGTTCGACTATCTGCAACGCCAGGAATCAATGCAGAACGCGGCGAAGGCTGCCGACGAGAGTGCAGATGCGGCGAACACTTCTAATACCGATCGTCCTGTGTATCTCGGAAAAGGGTTCGCAGCGAACAGCGAGACTCTCTCTCAGAATGCCCGCTGGCTGGCAGTCGTGGTTTCAAAGTCCGAGAGTGGCGATCGCAGCCGTCACGACCGGATGCCGGTCTGGGTCCGCGACGATGGCTATGTTGAAAGTCGTGATGTCCGCAGTCTGGTCGGAAACGAACGGGAAGCTCCGCAACAACTGAAACTGATTGATGCACGAACAGGCAAAATCGTGGACGTGGATCTCAGGGAGTTGCCGGAAATCGCGACGGATCGATTGGCATGGCTGAAGAAGACTGATGGGACCAATGAGAATAGTGCGACTCATGTGAGCGGTGATTCATCCCATGCTTCCCATCAATCTCAGAAGTCCCATCCCGCAACAGCAACAGCAACCACCACTGCCGAACCGCCACCGCGCCCGGTCACGATTCCGTCGGTTCAGTTCTCTTCCGATTCGAGATTCCTGCTCTTCCAATGCTTCTCGACTGACAATAAGGACCGCTGGATCGTCTGTCTGAAGCTCGGCCGAGCTGGTAAGAAAGGGGCTCTCAATGTTCTGCACCATCATTTCGATGAAGCGTGGATCGGCCCGCACGATACGGAAGTCGGCTGGATCAATGACACGTCGACTTTGTGGTTCATTTCAGAAGCCTCCGGATACTCGCAGCTGTCCCTGGCCGATGCCGCAACGGGTGATGTGCGTGAGCTGACGGCGGGATCGTTTGAGGTTTCATCACCGTACATCTCACGCGACGGAACGACGATTTTCGTGAAGTCAAACGAAACTCACCCGGGTCTCTATGAATTGTGGTCTGTTGATCTGGCGTCCGGAGAACGGCGACAGCTGACGGACCTGGGCGGCGTGAATGAGTTCACACTGTCGTTTGACGAGCAGTCGGCGATCGCTGTTCATTCTGAAGCGACGCGGCCTCCGGAGCTCGTCCTCGTGCGACTCGATGGCAGCGTGCCTCCGAAGCCGCTGACTCGCACAACGACGAAGAGGTTCCGAGCCGTCAAATGGACGCCGCCACGATTCATCGAAGTCCCATCGCGACATGGCGGTGTCATCCACTCGCG
>JANNGQ010000637.1:0-2526 GCA_031403975.1 Planctomycetota bacterium | reverse complement strand
ATCTCCCCAAATGTGTCCCCAGGAGGGATCACTTTCCGACACTTCCTTCAGCCGTTGTCGGTTTTTCGCAGCAACGGATTCTCTGTCATGCAATTTCAGGTAACGTGCTTTCCAGGAAGCCAGGAATCCTCCCGGATGCCGGACGACATGTACGACTTTCGCTCGATGTCGATGTTGAATGACCCAGCTGGCCCACCCGGGGATTTGGTTGAGTTTGAGCACAGGAACCGCAGCCAGCACCTTTGATCTTCGGCCGAGCCAACGCGGAAATGGTATCTCGTCACCAAGCTTCGGAAATGAAAGTGCGGCAAGTAGTGACCGAAGCCTCGAACTGTTGATGATTCGCGCGCCTCCCAATCGTCGAATCAGCTCATAGACGTGTTGCTTGCGAACTTCGAGTCGTTGGTCCCGGATGCCAATACACTGAGAGGTCCATACAACTGCATCGTCCCAGCACGCCTCAAGGGTCTGGATATGTGCCTTGGATGCGGATTTCCCGGGCAGTTTCTGCAACAATGAGCCATCAATCTCGTTTGGCTCATTTCGGCAATGTGTGAGGTCGCTGAGATTCAGCAGACGTTGCAGGAAATTGGTCCCGGATCGCCCGTGGCCTGCAATCAATATGTAGTTGCTGTTCATTTCCCGTTGCCGTTTTACGGCATTGATGCAAGTCCACAGCGGGCGCAGTTCTACAGTCTTGCGGAAATCGGACTGATTTCCGACATCACGATGTCGATCAGGTCTGCTTCCTTTTCACTCATCAGAGCAACCCGACCCCAAGGTCGCCACTCGGAAACGATGTCGATCTCATCGAAGGCGTCCGGAGAATCGGCGAATCCCTGACTGGGCGTTTCAGTTGTTTTCAATCCGGTTCCGCAAGTCAAGGAGTGATCATCTCCGGTTGGCCGATGCTCCGGTCGCGATATCCGGCACTCCGAAAGTCCCGTTTTCAGCTGAACGAGGGCCAGCTGCGGAAAGGCGGGCAGTGTGTCATCGAGTTTTTCTGCGCTGACAACATTGAACTGAACCATCACAGACCAGATACCGGTCGTGTTGTCACTGCTATTAATGGCCTTAATCCAGACGCGATACTGCCCCGGCGCCAGTGGTGTCGTAGTCGTGTAGCTGGTGCTCGTCAAATTATCCTGCCGAATCACAACTCCCACGCCAACCTGTTCTACATGCAGGATGTAGCGGCCTGCCCCGGTGACTTCCTGCCAGGAAAACACACCGATTCGCCCTGGGTCGTTACCAGGAACTCCAGCGGTCAGGATCGACGAGCGACCGCCGATATAGGAATCAGCCCTAATTGACCACACTCCAACCACTCCTGCAGCACTTCGCGGCCGTACCCACCATTTCAGCTCGCCGACCGGCAGATCCGTTTCCGGTGTCCAGGACGGCCCCAACAGTCCCGTCGGCTTGATTTCAGTTCCGTTCACGTTGATCCACAAATCGTACGAACTCGCACCAGCGAGCGTTCCCCAGGTAAATGCCGGGCGACGCTCAAATGTGGGGACCACCGGGGACACCAGGGCGGGTGAATTCAGCGAGTCCAGGGCATTTGACCATCGGGTCGTCAGTCCATCCGCATCAAACGCCCGCACCCAGAATCGGTATTTTCCGAAGGAAACCGGGGCAGGCGTCGTGTATGAGGCACTTGTGATGTCGGTTACGTGAATTGCGGCTGTGCTTCCTGTGGTCAGGTTGTCAGCCCACAGCTCGTAGCGAATGGCTCCCTGAACGCTCGTCCATGTGATCGTCGGTCGAGAATTGAGGCCATCAAAGACGACCGGCTGAATCGCGGAAGTCAGGTTGACGCGAGAATAATCCTGCGCGAGTGACCATTCTGACGGCACACCTTTCACATCGAATCCCCGAACCCAGAATCGATATAATCCCAATCCCAGGTCTGCCTGCGGAGTGAACGAGTCTGCCGTCACGTTCGTCGCGTGGACGACTTTGCCGGCTCCGGTCGTGAGGTTGTTGGCCATGACTTCGTAGCGGACAGCGCCTTGAAGCACATTCCAGCTCAGCTGAGGTCTGGCAGTGATGCCATCGGCCGGCAGTGCATTCAGGACCGGGGGAGTGTTGACTCGCAGTGTGATCGGGGAACTCCAGGCAGATGCCGGTCCATTGTCCTGCACCGAGCGAACCCAGATTTGATAGGTTCCGATAGAGAGTGCGGTCGCAGGTGTGTAGTTGACAGAAGACGCTGTCGCCGTAATTGCAGGATTCTGACCGGTTGTCAGATTGGAATACCAGACTTCGTAGGCGTCAGCTCCGTCAATCGTGTTCCAGCTGACGGTGAGCAACGGATTCGAGGTGGTTGAATTCCCGGGCGTCACAAACACAGGAGTTGCCAGCACGCGAGCGAAACCCGCCTGAAGATAGTTACTCGCAGCGTCTGCCATCAACGCTGTATTCCAATTTGACTTTGACATACCACGAACGGCCGCGATATAGGCAACGGCATCGTCTGTCCCTCCGATGGAATTGTAATACGCCCCGACATCCCTTGCCGCG
>JANNGQ010000636.1:0-2334 GCA_031403975.1 Planctomycetota bacterium | reverse complement strand
AGGCCTGGCGCCGGGTGACCTGATCGTTACGGCCGGGCAGGCGCGGGTGATGCGCGGCGTACTGCGTGAACAATGTCCGTTCGGTCAGCGTCTGCTCAGTCGCCTTGGCGACTCCAAAGTCGATCACCTTGGGGACCGGCTTTCCGTCATAGAGCGTGATCATCACGTTGGACGGCTTGATGTCCCGGTGGATGATGCCCTTCTGATGCGCGTGCTGGATCGCCTGGCAGACCGGCACGAATAACTCCAGCCGCTCACGAGGTGTGAGGTGGTTGTCATTACAGTACGTGGTGATCGGCACTCCGTGGATGAGTTCCATCACGAAGTAGGGCCGACCGACATTTTCGATCCTTGATGTTTGATTTTCGATTGCAGACTTTTCGGGCGGCTTTCCGTCAATCGAAAATTGAAAATCATCAATCGACAATCCGATGGTGCCGGCGTCCAGCACGCGGGCGATGTTGACGTGGTCCATCATCGACAGCGCCTGCCGCTCGGCCTCGAAGCGGGCGATCACCTGCCGACTATCCATGCCGGGCTTGATCAGCTTGAGGGCCACTTTGCGCTTCACAGGTTCCGTCTGTTCGGCCATGTACACCACACCCATGCCGCCTTCGCCGATGACTTGCAGCAGTTTGTACGGGCCGATCTGAGTGCCCGGGCGTTCGCCCAGGGACTGGTCCAGGGTATGACTGGCATTTGCCTCGCGTGGCTCCAGAAAGTTGCCTGCGTTGTTGTGAAGTCTGATTAGCTTCTCAACCCTCTCTCGCAGTTCCTGATCTGCACCACAGGCCTCGTCAAGGAAAGCGGATCTTTCCGCAAGTTCCCGTTCGATGGCGGCAGTGAAAATGGTTTGTTCGTTCATGATGAAGCCTTAGAGATCCTCTCTCTGTCAATGCGCCGCGGGCCTCGAAAATGCGCACGGATTTCCCCCTGGGAAGTCGATTCCCTGGCAAAAAGTGCTTTAAGTCGGGGCGGAATTTACCCCGCGACGCCGTCGCGGAATTCTTCGCGACAACGCGAAAGAATTACCGGCACAAATCCCGCCGCGGAGCGGCGGAGTCCGTTTTCAACGAGCCGTTCAGGATGCGTCCTTGCCCATCTCGGACAGGAGCCAGGCCCGGGCGTAAGCCCAGATCTGGTCAGCTTTTCGAGAAGATACGCCGAGCACTTCGGCAGCATCCCGGATCGTCAGGCCGGCAAAATATCGCAGATGTACGAGCTGAGCGGCCTGGCCATTGATCGACGTGAGCTTGGTCAGGGCAGCATCGATCGCGATAATCTCGTCTGGCTCGTCCGGTACCGCGATGTCGAGATCGTCGAGATCTTTTTGGACCAGGTCTACGCCGCGTTTCAATCGTCCCTTGCGGCGAGCCTGCTCAACGAGAATCCGTCGCATCGCTTCGGCGGCGGCGGCGAAGAAGTGCCCGCGGTTCTCCCAGGCCTGCTCGGGCTGACCGCCCACCAGACGCACATACGCTTCGTGGACGAGCGCGGTCGCCTGAAGTGTCTGTCCAGGCTGTTCCTGCGCCATCCGGGCCGTCGCCAGTTTCCGCAACTCATCATACACCAGCGGCAACAACTGTTCGGCCGCCGACGGATCGCCGGATTCGATTTGGGACAGGATGTGAGTGACGTCGGACATCTTGGGAAGCTCGGTAACCAAGGACTTCGATCCTCAGTGTACGGCCGCCGTGACTCCTTGACTAACCGTCCGCCCTTCCCATCGCTCGCCGTTACGTCCCCTCTCCCCAGCGCTGGGGGAGGGGGTCAGGGTCAGGAGGTTGGCCGACGAGGCGTTATCTGCGCCGCTTAAACCATAGCCGACGCGAATCCAGGTGTTCGTCCAGCAAGGCTCCCAACCAGCCATCCGTGTGATAGTCAACCGGCTGGTCGAAGACCTGATCCACCATCGCTGTGTGGTCGCGCTGCGCGCCGGACTGGCGCATACCAGCCGCTTGCGCAGATTGAAGGCCACTGACCGTCTGCTGATTGTCGCCCTGGTAACGTACGAGGACGAAATCGCCGGCGGAACTGCTGAGGCCAGCGTAGCCGGCCACTACGATCCGTCCATCGCTATCGAGCGCAACTGCACGGGCTTGGTCATCGCCCGTTCCGCTGACGTCCGTAGTCGTCACGCCGTTACTACCGAAGGTCAAATCCAAGCCACCGTTGGGAAGATAACGGGCGACGGAGATGTCCAGATCCCAACTACCCGAGACTGGGTCGACGGAATCCGGACTGGACGCAGTACCGACGGCAATAATTCGCCCGCTGGCATCAATGGCCATGGACGGATCGCCCTTGTCCATCCCCGTCAATACAAGTCCATTT
>JANNGQ010000635.1:0-1554 GCA_031403975.1 Planctomycetota bacterium | reverse complement strand
CCCTTCTCCAGTCGTCCCGGCTCCGGCTCACCACAGTCGTCTGATGAGTGACACTTGAGACAGCGGTTTCGATAAAAATCACGTTCTTCATGCTCTGCAGGCAGTCTGTGAGGATCATGGCAGGAAATGCAGCCCAACCGGCCGTCACTGGCCATGTAACAGCCGCTTTCCCTCATTTGCTGCACATGATTGACCGCGCGAGTACGGCCATCGCCGGAAACATCCGTGCCGGCATCCAGAGCTGACCAGATCTCTTCAAATCTCTGTCCTGGGCGAAAGTCAAAGTCAGAGCACCCGAATCGGGGAATCCTGGCCGCTGTCTGCAGATGACACTGATTGCAGACACTTTCACGCTCCACCGTGTCGAGTCGACCGGGATTCACAATCGGATCCTTGATCCCTGTGACGCGCGGTTCCGCATTGTGGAATTCCAGGTGGTCTTTCCCAGGCCCGTGACAATTCTCACAACCAATCGGCATTTCCAGAAATGCCGGCTGCTGGTAACGGTTCGGGGAATGTCCGACAGCCCTCACGCGTCCCGCATGACAGCTGAGACAGTCGTCCGTGATTCGTCGTCGGAACCGACGTTCATCGTCCGGGCGGTATCCCGGCGACATATCCCACTTCCCCAACTGTGAGTACCAGTTCAGTGGCGATTGAAACAACAGCTCGCCCTGTTGAGACAGGTATGCAAAAGCCCGTCGTCCCGAACCAACCACATAGTCCATCTGAACAGACTGAGAGAATATCGACTGACCATGGGCATCAAACATCTCATCTTTGTGGAACATCCGGCCCGCCTGGAAAACAACTTCATAGCGGCGAGTCCGTCCCGGGACGAATCGAGATGCGTTTTTAGAACCAGCCGGAAGACCGGACACCCTTGAGATGGAATTCGCCATCGGATGGGACGTGTATGCCGCAGCAATCTCCGAATGGCACTGGCCACATTGATCGCTGCCCACAAATCGATCGTCTTGCGCCAAAGTGCTTTCCGCCCGGCTGTTTGACGCTTCATCCGACACGGCAACAGGCAGGCGACTGCGGGTCTGATCAGCGACGGAAGTGTGCGAGTCATTTTCCCGGATAAAGTTCCAGGCAATTGCGATCAGCAGCAGAGCTGCAATGACAGTGGTCGCGATCCACAGGACCTTCTTGAATTCTCCGCTTTCGGCCTGCATGTGCTCTAGTCTTTCGAGACAATTCGGACGAAGGAAGATTCACTCGCCGCAACGGCAATTCTGCCGTCTTCAACCGCTTGTCGTCACATGCTACAGTGGGCTCCAGTGAGCCGCCAGCGGGGCTCTGAGCTGAGTCCTTTGGCATGCGGTCGATCAGGGTTTGTCTGTGGCTCCATCTGTTCAAATTCGTTGCCTGATGGCAGTTTTCCTGTCGGGTGCGAGTGCCTTGAGTTTTGAGATTCTCTGGCAGCGGCAGATGTTCCTGATCTTTGGTGCCAGTGCTCCGGCGACAACTTCCGTACTGACGGCCATCTTTCTCGGGGTCGCATTTGGCAGCCTGATCGCCATCCCGATGACCAGCCGGTTCCGGCAC
>JANNGQ010000634.1:0-3716 GCA_031403975.1 Planctomycetota bacterium | reverse complement strand
CCGGCTGCTGCAGCATATCCAACACGCGGAGTTCAGATTCGAGTTACCGAATGACTCGGTTCTCGTTCATTCCGTCATTCCATTCCTGCAGGATACGATCAGGCGGCTGGCCGTCTTCTCGGCATCGGAGCTGACCAATCTGGGGATCGGGCTGGAAGAGGCGTTGAGTAATGCCAGGATTCACGGCAATCTCGAGGTCAGTTCGATGTTGCGTGAACTGAACAACGATGCTTACGAGCTACTGATCGAACAGCGAACACAACAGCAACCGTATTGTGATCGGACGATCGCCGTGTCGATGAGTGTCGAACCCGATCAGCTGACGTTCTGCATCAGCGATCAGGGACCAGGTTTCGATGTGACAGCGGTCCCGGATCCCACGGACCCCGAGAATCTCTTCCGACCATGCGGACGCGGGCTGTTTCTGATCAGGGCGTTCATGGACGAGGTCCGTCACAACGCACAGGGAAACGAGATTACCCTGAGCAAGAGAATCCGCACACCGACGCACCGCACAGAGAATATTGCTCCCTGCGGAGGAGACGCAGGCGCGGCGAAGAAGTTGCTGGCCCCATGCGGATGATCGATGAAATCGGCAGCGCGTGATAACCCGCCGATTCTCGGCAACAGTCTCCGTACAAGTTCGACGGTCCCAGGTTCTCTTGACGACCCCATCCAGCTCGGGGACTGTCGGTTTAGTGGGAATTCCTTTGTGGGGCAGGCTTTTAGCCTGCCGGTTTCATCGGGAAAACAACACGATCGGGATGATATCGGCAGGCTGAAGCCAACCCTACGACTCATCGGACAGTCCCCTCGTGCCGTTGGAGAAGTCGATGGCAAGCTGGATGGGGTTGTTACGGAAAACATGGGACAGTCGAATCAGGCTGTGTGAGATCCCGGACAGAACCGCAGGAACAGAGAAGTCTGTCCCGAGGTTCACCTGCAGCGGTACTCCCCGCCAGGCACAAAACATCAATTACGGATTGCAAATCCGGTTTCTGATTGATAATTCTGTACATGCATTCAGACTGCTTCGGCCTGCCGAGTTCGTTTCCTTGAGGAGATTGCCATGTTAAGAGGTCACTCGCGCCGTAATTTTCTGGCCGATGTCGGACGGGGGACATTGCTGGCGACGCTCGGGCCGGCTCTTTTGACGGACTTGGGACTGGCTCCCAGGGCGTTCGCTGACGAGCTGGATTCACCGCTGCAGTTTGGCGAACTGGAACCCCTGGTCTGTACGCTGCAGGACACTCCGATCGAACGGCTGCAGGCCACGCTGGCGGAAAAACTGCGAGGCGGTCTGCCGCTGAAAACTCTGGTGGCAGCCGGAGCACTGGCGAATGCCCGCACGTTCGGCGGGGAAGACTATATCGGCTTCCATACCTTCATGGCTCTCGGCCCGGCCCTGAAAATGTCAGCTCTGATGCCGAATGGCGCCGAAGCTCTGCCCGTTTTCAAAGTGTTGTACCGCAACGGGAATCGCATCGGAGAATTCGGTGGGCGGGAATCGGAAACGCTGCACGGACTTTCGGCGTCAACACCGGTCAGTGAACCACAAGCGGCAGCGCTGCACGATGCAATTCGCAGCAAGGACGCGAATCACGCTGAGCAGATCCTTGCGGCCTTGGTGGCCAACGATCCGGCAAGTGCATTTGATGCGCTGTTGCCGGCCATTCAGGACAGTCCGGAAGTGCATCGGACGGTACTGCCTTACCGAGCCTGGGACATGCAGGAAATCGTGGGGACGGAACACGCTCTGACTCTGTTGCGGCAGTCACTGCGTTACTGCGTGAAGGCCGAACCGCATCGCCGGGCCGAATGGGATGAACACGGCAAGATGCTGGTCAGCCTGATCGATGAGTTTCATCTTGCCGGTCGGGCGCCAGGCTCGAAGACGGCTGAAGATGCCTTTGTGGCACAACTGAGTCAGACATTCGCAACGGCATCGCCTGCGGAATCGGCTCGCGCTGCCGCGAGTGCTCTCGCAGAAGGATTTGATCCGGCTGTCGTTGGCGAGGCCCTTTCTCTGGCGGCGAGTCTGCTGGTGCTGCGTGACCGCGGACGATTACCTCAGTGGGAAGATCGACTCAAGCCTGCTGGCAGCGTCCACGGAGACTCGATCGGTGTTCACGCCAGCGATGCGGCGAATGCCTGGAGGAATATGGCGCATATCAGCAACAATCGAAACGCCTATGCCTGCCTGATCATCGGGGCCTGGCAGGTGGCTCGCGACCGGGCTGGCTCGCCGGACAACCTGTTCGCTGACCCGTTGCCCGTTGCGTATCAAATCGATCGCATTTCCGTGACGGACGCCGACGGACTGCTTGCGAAACTGGATGAGGCTGTGCAGAACAACCTCCAGGGAACGGCTACCGCGATTGCCCACCGCTACGGAAAACTTGCCCTTCCTGAAGAACGTCTGTTCAAAACGTTGCTGAAGTATGCCGTCAGCGAAGACGGCGCGCTTCATGCCGAGAAGTATTTCCAGACAGTCCGCGACGACTTCAGTGTCACTCGCCCGGCGCTGCGCTGGAGACACGTCGCTTCCCTCGCGCGAGTCACTGCCAGCGAATTCGGCAAGGCCGCCGCAGGACAGCAAGAAGCCAGAGAACTGCTCGGGCTGTCGTAGCTTTACGGTTCTGAATTTCCTCCTTAACGTCGCACGAGTGGCGTTCGGGCAGCCAGACACCCCGATGAGGGGACGTTTCGGGTATGACCGCGCAACCGTTTCGCCTTTCAGATATCGACGGTGCGTTCGAAGTTCGCGCCGGGTTTCCTCGCTGCACTCTGGACAGTTTGCTGCAGAAGTCTGAGTCAGTGTGTTTCGGAAGTTCTTGGCAATCAGGACTGGTCACCGCGTCCGGCCTCATGGATCGAGGACGATGCATCGAAATGAACTTGGAATCCGTCCAGGAACTACTCCGTGTTTTTTGAGCGTGAATTGTTGTTTCGGCCCAAGGGGCCAGCAGTTCAAATAGCCAGGGCCATCGGCCCTGGAAGAAGCGAAAACAACAAGACGTTCAAGGCCCAACGGGCCGACAGTTCCATACCGGATGCTGGCACCTGACGGCGAACGGTCGGCCCGTTGGGCCTTTGCAGATCAATCGGCCTGGTTTCCTGGCCCGATGGGCCAGGCTATGAGAACGAATGGCCCTTTGGGCCGGAACAAAAGGAAAAACAGGCAGCACCCACATCCCACGAAACTGATTCTGGACATGTTCTAACCGTTGCCGTAATTCCCCGGCCTCGCGGTTCAGCCTGAAGAGAAGTTCCGGACTTGCCTGAATCGGAACCGAAGACCTGACCGGAACGAACAAACGCCCGGCAACAAGTTCGATGCCGGGCGTTTTTCGTGAAGTGCGAAATCATTCGCAGTCAAAGCCGTACGTCCCTGCCGGCCGTTCAGAAAGACTCGACTCTTTTCCAAATGGCTTTCAACTAGTTCAGACGGTATGCAGTTTCGCCGTGCTCCGTCACGTCGAGTCCCTCTTCTTCCGCATGTTCGCTGACGGTAAAGCCAATCGTTTTGTGGATGATCAGTCCCAGCACGATTGTCACGATGCTTCGCGGATCACGTCCACGCAGTTGTAATCGCTCGTGCCGTCTTCGCTGGCGGTCATGAATCGCTGGGCTTCGTCGGCCCAGAGGATGAGCAAATTATTCTTCGCACGCTCGGCCTTCGCCTTGTCGAAACGACGGAGAGCGTGACTGTAATA
>JANNGQ010000633.1:0-2035 GCA_031403975.1 Planctomycetota bacterium | reverse complement strand
ATAACCTGAGATCCGACAGCTGCTGTTCCTTCGCGTCCGTTCAGGAAGATCGGACCATGATCGCGGCACCAGGAATCGTTGACTGGAATATCGAACAATTCCGGAACGAAGCGGCTTCCGTACCGGCTGCACGCAGCGTCGATCAAGGGCCGAGCCGACTGCATCACATCATGACCACCGGCCAGTATCCGTACGGGCTCGAACCTGGCAATCGCCGCAACGAATTCCGCGAACGCCGCCGGAATATGTTCAAAAATCCCCGGCCAGGTATCGGGATTCACGGGCCAGGCAACCCAGGTCGCAGCATGAGATTCCCATTCAGCGGGCCAGCGGTAATCCGAGAGATTGGTCATGAGGCTTCAAACTCAAAGCGGACGTGCTTCTGGAATCGCAGTCGCGGCGGAAGCGTAGAGCACTGATGAGGAGTCCGCAAAGTAGACGTGATCCGCAGGCCAAATCAAGTGGCGCATAGGCCGTTGAACCACCGGGGCAGGCCCGGTGGCGGGGTGCTGCGGCGCTTCTTGAACGCCTAACTCCACAACGCCATGAGCGGGGCACCGCCCTCGACGATCTGCATCGGGCGGTTGTCGGAATTCAGAATCCGCAGCTCGGGATCGATGCCGAGGGCATGATAGATTGTGGCCGCGAGATCTTCCGGCGTGACGGGTGCGTCCGTCGCATACGCTGCGTCTTTGTCAGACGTACCATAGACCCGGCCGCCGGCGATGCCTCCGCCAGCAATCACAGCGGGGAAGAGGGTGCTCCAGTGATCGCGGCCCCACTGAGCATTTGCCTTTGGCGTTCGCCCCATTTCCCCTGTGGCGATTACCAGCGTTTCGTCCAGCATTCCTCGATCATCCAGATCCTCCAGCAGCGCCGAGCACGCCTGATCAAATGTCGGCAGCAGGTGTTTTCGGACGTCATCACTGTTGCGGTGAGAATCCCAGCTGTAGCCGTCAATCGTCTCGTAATGGACAGTCACGAAGCGGGCTCCGGCCTCAACCAGCCGTCGGGCCATCAGCGATGACTGACCAAAGAGATGCCGTCCATAGCGGTCCCGCAGTTCAGGCGGCTCGGCTCGGATGTCCAGCGCCTGCCGTGACTTTTCAGACGTCATGAGTGCGAAAGCTCGCTGACGGAATGCATCGTAACCCAGAGATGCTTCCGTCTGATCCAGCCGCATGCGCTCGGCATCGAATTGCGTCAGCAACGACCGGCGGCGGTCAAGGCGATTGATCGAGACGCCCTCCGGAGGCTGCATGTCGGGCACTTCGAAAGTCAGCTCCTCGTCTGTGCAGACTCGCCAGTACGGGTTGTCCTCGATCGATTTCTTCCGGATCTTTGTCGTCAACGCGTTGTAGCGCTCACCAAGCCAGCCGCCGTATTCACCCGGTCGCCGGTACTGCCCCTTGTCCTCCAGCGTCCCGAGGGAATTCGGGACGACGACATACGACGGCAACGGCGCTGACAGCCCGATCCTCTGCTGATCGATGTATTCGACCACTGAGCCCATCGACGGCCAGTCTTTCGGAGTCGACGAGAATCCTCCTCCGATCGGAATGTGCCAGCGTTTGCCGGTTTGAAGATAATGTCCGCCGCCGCTGTGATCATTGAACGAGTGCGACATCGTTCTGATCACGCAGTACTTGTCGGAGACCGCCGCCATCTTCGGCAGGTATTCTCCGATCAGCAGTTCCGGCGTCTTGCTGGCGATCGGTCGGAACGGCCCGCGAATCTGCTCAGGTGCATCCGGTTTGAGGTCAAAGGTCTCCAGCTGACTCGGCCCGCCGAAGAGCATCATGAAGATGACGGACTTTGCTTTCGCGGGAATTCCCGATGGCACCGTTTCTGCTGCCAGGAGCTGAGGGACTGACATCCCGAACAATCCCGCTCCGCCCGCCTGCAGGATCTGACGCCGTCGCACGCCGTCACACGCAGTCACGGGCAAACCAGAGAGCGTCAGCATGGACAGCGTCCTTTTTTCTGAAATGACGAGTGAGCCGCGGAGAACCCTGCACCAGGAAGGCAGACGAGC
>JANNGQ010000632.1:0-6427 GCA_031403975.1 Planctomycetota bacterium | reverse complement strand
CCTCGTGTGTATTGGCGAACAAAGGGTTTTTGTCGATAGCTTCCACGTTGGTGGTGGTTTTGGCGTCGTCGATCTTCGTGGTGACGCGGATCTTGAGTCCGGCTTTGAGGTCCTCCGCATTGCAGATTTTTCCGTCAAGAGTCAGCTTGGCGTCCTTCGCCAGTGTGCGAGTCTGCTCTTTGTCGTCTTTGCCTTTCATCACAAGCTCAGTGCTGGTGATGCTGACAATTGTTCCGTCGTGCGTTACTTCTTTCTTTTCCTCCACCAGGAACCCCGCCGCATTGACCGCCAGGACACACAACGCAATCGCGCTTATTGATAGTGTTCGGTAATTCATGGTTATTCCCTTCCTTTGCTGATGATCGGTTCTGGAATCTCAGTCAAGGGGCGACAGGCCAGTCGCAGTGCGTTGTTGTGCACTAATGTCGGCGCTTAGGCGTCACTGAGGCCAGTCTTGGAAACTCCCTATCCGTGTCAGCCGCACTGTGACTGGTTTCCACACCGACTTCACTGGCACTTGTGATGTCCTGGGCACCGGCCCGCTTGAAAATGGCCTTCGCGCGTTCTGTATCGTCACTGTCTTCGGAATGCACCGAAATCAGCGAGCTTCCCGCTTTCACTTTGCCCTCGTAGCGCTTCGCCTCAAATTCCGGCACCCCCATCCCAACGAGCGCACCGGTCAGGCCGCCCACAGTTCCACCGATTGCGGCACCGCTCAGAGCCGCCATGATCGGTCCCGCGGCAATCAGCGGACCAACTCCCGGAATGGCCAGAGCTCCAATGCCGGCGAGCCAGCCCAGTGCGCCACCGACAACCGCACCGGTCCCGGCACCGGAGGCAGCACCTTCCGGAGCCTTCGTATTGTGTTCATGAGCAAAGTCTCGCGTGCCTGCCTTGTCAGCCATCAGAACGGAGATGTCGTCGCCCACGAAACCAGCTGCCAGCAAGTCGCGCATGATGGTGTCGGTCTGGGAATCGGTCGCTGTGCAAAAAACAGCTATGGACATGATTTCAATCCTCTGAAAATGGTCTCAATCGTGGTTTTGAAAGCGTTTGTGAACGTGAGTTGAAGCTATTGAAAGCGATCACTCGAGACCCACTTTCAACTGACCGACGACGTTGTGCCCGGCTTCCAACCGGGTGGCGCGTGCCTTCATTCCTCGAACGCAAATACAATGCCCAATGCCTGTCCGACGAAGACCGCCGCGCTGAACGACGCGAATGGACTGTGTTTTTGTCGGGTAATCGACATTAAACGGCTGCTGCCCCGCGCAGGAAATCGTGATGATGCACGCCGCTGCCTCAGCCTCGCAGTTACTGAACGACCGGTCGATGGCCGCCCAGGATGCGCGATCAGAAATCGACCGAGAGGCTGGAGCGGTGGCAACTCCGATGATCAATTGGAGAGGCTCATCAAGAGGCGTCTTTGGTCGGGAGCAACTCAATCAGCAACGTCTTCAATGCTTCGAGATCCACAGGTTTCACCATGTGACCATCGAACCCCGCCTCCCTGGATTTGCGGCGGTCTTCTTCCTGACCCCATCCCGTCAACGCGACAAGGACGATGCTCTTTCCGTGCGGCAGTTCACGGATCATGCGGGCTGCTTCGTAGCCATTCAGTTTTGGCAGGCCAATGTCGAGCAACACCACGTCGGGCTGAAATGTTGCGGCTGCTTCCACCGCCGCCCTGCCGTCAAATCTGGTCTGCGTCTCGTTCCCAGCCAGATTCAGCAGCATGGCCAGAGACAT
Source organism: Planctomycetota bacterium (assembly GCA_031403975.1). Taxonomy (GTDB): domain Bacteria; phylum Planctomycetota; class Planctomycetia; order Planctomycetales; family Planctomycetaceae; genus SXXK01. The sequence goes on along the minus strand of JANNGQ010000632.1, from coordinate 4,678 downwards.
GGCCGCGTCCCGGTTGTCATCAACAACAAGGATGCGTCTGGATTTTTGATTTTTGATTTTCGATTGCCGATCGGCGTCATCCCTGGGTTCTTCAATCGGCAATGGGCAATCGGCCATCGGCAATCTCACGGCGAACTCAGTGCCGTGGCCGACGCCGGCACTCTGGACGCTGATCGTGCCGTCGTGCATCTCAACCAGATTTTTCACCAGGGTAAGACCGATGCCAAGGCCGCTGACCGAGCGTTCGAGTGATGTATCCACCTGCACGAACATGTCAAAAATCCTTGGCAACTGGTCGGCGGCTATGCCAATGCCGTTGTCCCGCACACGGATGACCGCAAATGGAGTGCGGACTGCATTTGGGGAAGTGTCGGAAGGATCCCCGCGTGACACCTCGTTCTCGAAGCTCTCTTCATGCGTCGCCGGGCTCTCGACGTTTACCGCTATTTCGATTTGGCCGCCCTTGTCGGTGAACTTGCAGGCGTTATTCAGCAAATTGCCTACGACTTGCGTCAGTCTCGTCAGGTCAGCATTCAGGTAGATCGGGTGCGGCGGAAGCGAGACAGTCAGTTGATGTTCCATGCTGCTGTAGTGCGAGTGGCACGCTTCAGCGGCGTGACTCACGACGGAGGCCAGTTCAATCCGCGCTCTGCGCAGTTCGATCCTTCCCCTTGACACGCGGCTGATGTCGAGCAGGTCGTCCACCAGCCTTACCAACTGGCTGATCTGCCGTTCCATCATTTCGGACACGGATTGCACTGTCTGCTCAGTGTCGCCTCTGAGCCGCAGGACTTGCACTGCATTTCGGATCGGAGCGAGAGGATTGCGGAGTTCGTGGGCCAACATCGCCAGAAACTCGTCCTTGCGGTGATCGGCTTCCCGCAGTGACTGTTCAGCACGTTTCAGTCGGCTGATGTCCAGATTGATTCCTGCCCAGCCGATCACCTGACCCGTGCCCGACCTGATCGGCACACCTCGCGCAAGCACGAAATGCCACTCGCCGTCAACGCCCCTGAAACGATGTTCTCGATCCCAAATGCCGCCGGTCCGGACACACGTCTGCCAGGCGGATATTGTTTTCTCTGCATCCTCAGGATGCAGCGCGTCGCTCCAGCCGAAGTCCGAACATTGTTCCTGGCTGATTCCGACCAACTGCAGGAAAGAATCACTCGCATAGGTGTTGCGACCATCTGCATCGCACATCCAAACCCCATAGTCGATGGCTTCGCCGATGGCCCGATAACGGGATTCGCTGTCCCGGAGCGACGTTTCGGCTTGTTTGCGATCGGAAATGTCGCGCAGGCTCCAGACACGGCCGACGTTCTGATTCTCCACGAATTGAATCCGCGAGAATCGCTCAAATACGCGGCCGTCAGCGAGATCAAGAAGATCGTAACTTTCAGGCGGCGCTGACGCATAGATTTCGTCAATCCTGTCGAGAAACTGCACGGGATCCCGTAAGTTCTCCCCGATCGCATTTGCAATCTGCCGGTGGTCTTTCGAGTCCATGATTCCGCGGGGCAATCGCCACATCTGCAGAAATCTTTCGTTAAAACTTGTCACTCCGCCGCTACGATCGGTCGCCAGGATCCCGTCGGTCGTCGACTCAAGTGTGGCGCGCATCAACGCGAGGGAATTGGCCAGCTCCTGCGTCTTCAGCTCAAGCGCCTCCTTCGTCCGCAGGAGCTCTTCCTCGGCTCGCTGCCGCGCAACGAAAACGCTCTCGGCATTCTGTATTGCGACCGACCGCAGGCGTTGTTCCTCCTCTTCGTCGTTCACTCACGGTCTCCGAGAATCTTTTCGGCCATGGCAGTGCCCAGGACCCTTGCCCGAATTTTAGCAAATGCCGAATCTCGCGTTGTCGACGTATCGTCGCAGAACGGTGAAAAACCGCAGTCGTCAGTTGTGCCCAGTTGTCTCATCGGAATGTATTCGGCAGCCTCAAGGACTCGATCCCGAATCTCCTCTGGTGTCTCAATCCGCGGTTCGATGGGTGCCACAACGCCAATGAAGATTCGCTGATCCGACTTCATACAACTCCGAATGATCTGCAAAACTCGGACCCGATCGATCTCGCCCGCGAGCGCGATATAAAAATTTCCGACCTTCAACTCAAACAAACTGGGCAACAAATCGGCATAGTCTACGTCAGCACTATGAGTGGAATCGCGGTCGGCCCCTGGACAGGTATGCACGCCGATCCTCTTGCGATCGTCCGTCGAGAAACGAGAAAGCGCGAGATTGTTCAGATCGATGAAACTGTGAAGAAGTTTCCTCGAAGGATCGATCTTGACCGCCAGTCGTCCCTCCGTGAAGTCAATTTGAACCTTGTGCGCGCCCTTTCGCAGACAGCTGCGAACCTCCGTCTCGTGCTCGTGAAGCAGGTCCCGAATGAACTCTTCGCGGGAATATCCGGGAATCTCCTCGGGCGGATACATCAGACTCAGGGCGGACGGCGAGATCACCGCTTGCTTCAAGGGTGTCTGCGTATAGCGCTGCGCCACATCCAGGTAACTGTCCGCATACCGCATGTAGCGGAACGGCCCGCCTGTCAAACGGGGCATCCGCCGCGTGTGGCCGGCTGCAAATGGGATTTTGAAGCCGTCCGGTGCCGTATTCGGCAGTCCTTGCACGCCGTATGTCCAGAAGTTGTGATATTTTCGCTGCTCTCCGTCTGTGATCACGGGTGAGCCGGTGGCTTCGAACCGCTGGATCGTGTCGCAAACAGCCTGCTCGTAAAGTGAGTCAAGTTCCGGATCCGAACCATCGCTCCCGGTGATCGCATCGATCAACGCCAGCGGTCTGGGGATACTCCCGATTGGTTCCGTTGGAATAATCATGGTTGTCTCGGCACGAGATCTCAAATCGGTCTTTCGCTTTGAAGAGTATGCCTTTGTTGGCGTTTACCTGGGAGCAACCCGCGGCAATATCTCAGTCAATGTTCAATCATGCTGGCTGCGTTCGTCAAGGTCGGCAACTCGATGCATACCAAGAAAATGATACATGCGTTCAGTATGTTTTCGAAAATGCAATGACGGTTTCCTTTGGAATGTGAATTGCTATTTGCGGGTAATGGAACTTGTTGGAGCCATCTCATTTCGGGTGAAGGAATCTCACATGCTGCTTATGCGAAGCCGTGTCAACGAATCGACATCTGATGAGCTGGATCGCGTAAAAAATGACCTTTTGCGTCAGCTCCGGACAGCCGTGCCGAGTCAGGAACACGTGCTCGCACATTGGAAAGACCTTGACGACGTCTCTCGAGCCCGGCTGGCAATGCAAATCGATGATTTCGACCTGGACCTGTTGATCACCCAGGACCCAGCACAAAAACCCAATCGAGACTCCAGCGATACTTTCCAGCCCCCACCCGTAATTTCGCTGGAAGAGCAGTCGTCCAGCCGGGAGGCGTTTCTCGAAGGCGAGCATTGTTTGTCGCAAGGACGCTTCGGGGTCATGTTCCAGACTGACGGCGTCACGGACCGACTTGGCTGCGATGACCCCAGGGTGGCAATTCAAACTCTACCAAGGGAATTGCAGCGATCGATGCGGCAGTTGATCGAGCAAATCGTTGCGCTCTCTGAGCGATACGGAGTTCGGATTCCGCTGTATATGATGACCAGTGATGCCTCTTATAAAGCAACGCTGCGATTCCTGAGAGAGCATCACGACTTTGGTCTGAATCCGGACGATGTGCGAGTGTTCTGCCAGGCGACACTCCCGGCGATCTGCGCGACCACTCGCCGTCTCTTGATGGCCAACCCTGGCGAACTGGCCAGATGTCCAGATGGACCTGGAGGCTTTCTGGATGCTGCTCGAAAAGCCGGCTGCTTCGAAGACATGGCTCGACGCGGGATCGACGTGCTGCTGTATTGTCAGACAGGCAGTCCCCTGTTGAGGGAGGCGGACCCGGCGATGGTCGGTCACCACGTGCTGGGCAAAGCGGACATCACAACGCAAGTCGTGAGACGTACGAATCCGACAGAGAAGGTCGGTGTATTTGCGTCTCGGGGCTCCAGACTGTGGAGCTTCGAATATGACGAACTTCCCAGACAAGTCGCCACGACCACTGACGATGACGGTACACCGCTCTTCTGGGCTGGAAACACAGGCACACACCTCTTCCGATTATCCTTTCTCAGGCGCGTAGCTGCTCGCCCCAATGCACTTCCTGCTCGTCCTCGCCGCGGTAAAGTTGCGCACTTCGATGCGCACGGGCGAATCCTGCAGCCTGACAAGCCTAACGCGATCAGATTTGAGAAGTCGATCGCTGATCTGATGCGTCTCGCGAACAGCTCAATACTTGTAGAGTCCGAGCGCGGTGCGACGCTGACGCCGGTGAATTCCCTGGACGCAATCGCCCTGGAGCCCGTCACAACGACTCGCAGTACAACGATCACATGGCATGCGGATCGGCTGTGGCGACGTACAGGGCGCCATGCAGAACCGGGCTCATGAATAGTGTTTGCCAGCCAGGATGAAACTCGTTCTCCTCTTCTATTCCCAATGCGATTCCGGGCCAACGGCCCAAACGTTCTAATAGCCTGGCCCGGGCACAGGCACAGCGTCGGGCCAGGTCAACGAGCGTCAATCCAGCACCACGTCCCAACGGGCCAGCCAGTCGAAGAGAGTCGCCCGAGCAACACCCGAATGGCCGGCCCGTTGGGCCTGAAATGTT
>JANNGQ010000631.1:0-2169 GCA_031403975.1 Planctomycetota bacterium | reverse complement strand
CACTCGATCTGGGTCGTGGCTCGGTTTCCTTCATTCGCGACTGTCCAGGAGACGGTCACCTCACCGCCGGAGTTCGTCTGGGCCGGAGAGACGTCGATCGTTTTGAAAACCAGGTCAGGTTCCGTGTAGGTGACAAGGATCGGCTGGACAACGGCGTTATTGCTCTCGATGTTTTCTGTCAAACTTCCGGCAGCGTCCGCAAAGATCAGGACGTAGTACAGGCCCGAGATGCCAGCTGGAAGCAGGGCAGTCTGGCCGACGGTCGCGCTGTAACTTTGTCCCACACTCAATGGGCCGAATTTGCCCACGGAAGCGAGCAGGGCATCATCGTGCGAAAGTGATGCGTCCCGGGAGAGGTAGGCTCTATCGGTCCATCCTTTGGCCGCGATGTCACCCGGGCCGCGATTGGCGACAGTCCACGAAAGGCTGATCGGCTGACTTGAGAACGCCTGGATCGGCACACTTGTTGCCGTGAACGCCAAGTCGGGTGGCACGGGCGGCGGAGGCTCGGGCAACGGCGTCACAGTGCTCGGGATGACAATGATATTATTCGGTTCAAACGGTCCCTCGAAAACGCTGTTACCCGCATCGATTCGGACAATGAGATATTTGCCACTCTCATATTCGGGCAAGTGGAAATTACCCGCCTGAGAATAGCCTTCACCGACATTCAAGGCTCCGTTGTGCGTAACGGACCCCAGGAAGATGTCGCTGCCGCCGAGCTGATTATCCTTCGAAAGGAAGATGGAGTCGATCCATGTCGAGACGCCGGTGCCCTCGCTGCCGCGGTTAGCGGCAGACCAGGTCACATGAATCGTGTCGCCGCCCGTCGCTGCTGCGGGGCCTTGTGCAGAGAGAGCTTCAAGGTCAGCGGGAGGTCTGAGGATGACATTGATGGCGTTGGCCGTCGTGCCGAAATTGTTGCCGTCTTTATTCGCGGGAGTACCGGTCGTCTCGAACGTGAACTCAAAGACATTGTTCAGAACGTCGGTCTTCACCGTGACGTAGAAGTGTCCCGAAATGTGTTCGGGCAAATTGACATCCTGCACCCGGATATAACTCTCGTCCCGATTCAAAGCACCGCTGTGCGGAAATGCGCCAAGGAAATGGTCTGTGCAGTGGGGCGTCGATGAAAGATAGACGTAGTCGATCCAGTGGTCGGGGTCAGTAATCCCCGGTCCCTGATTGAGGACTGTCCAGCGGACCGTAATCGGCTCGCCGGAGAAGCTCTCAGTGGTTGACATGACATCGGGAACGATCAGATCGGGGGGCAAAATCGGGATCACCGTAAAATGACCAGCTCCCTGGTTGTTCCCATCAAGGGGGAACTCGCGCACGACATTTCCGGAGTCGGTCAGGATGATGATGTACGCATCGCCGGCCAGATCCCGGGGAATGGTGATATTGTTCAGATTCTGAACGTAAGATTGCTGGGGTATCAGCGTACTGGGGTTGGTAACGCTCCCCAGAAAACGATCGGACTGGTCGAGTGTGTTATCGAGTGACAGATAAACGCTGTCGGTCCAGAAGGGCGAGTCAGGCTCGGCCGTCCCGAGATTGACGACTTGCCACTGAACGCCGATCGTCGTCAAGGCCCCCGCGCTTTCAGGAACCACGACCGATGAGACCCGCAAATCGGCTCGCGGTGACAGAGTCACTTCCAGCAGCTGGTCGTCCGACTGGACATTGTTGTCATCGCCGTTCAGCTCGAACACCTGATTGAGCGAGTCGGTCTGCACGATGAGCTGGAAGTTCCCGCTGATGTCTTCGGGAAGCGTGAGCACTTCGCGACGGCTGTAGGAACCACCGGCCGTCAGTGGGCCCGTGACCGAGAAGTTCCGAAGCAGAACGTCATCGCTGCCATCCAGTCGGTTGTCTCGCGACAGCCAGACGCTGTCTCGCCAGGTCCCTCCCGCCGCGGCGGTTCCCGTGTTTTGTACCGTCCAGCCGAAGTCGAACGTTTCGCCCGACAGCAGTGTGGCTGGCCCGTCGATATTCGTGACCACAAGGTCCGGAGTTGGAGAAACGGTGATCAGGAAGGAGGCCGAGGCCCGGACGTTGTTCGATTCGAACACGAATTCCTTAACGACATCGGCGGAATCGGTGACGGCGATCAGGTAAAATATGCCGTTGATTCCCTGCGGCAGATTCGCGGCGACCTGGCGTGTA
>JANNGQ010000630.1:0-3697 GCA_031403975.1 Planctomycetota bacterium | reverse complement strand
GCCCACAAAGCGTTGCTCGCCTGCGGACAACGTGGCTCTCGCCACTCCGCTGACATGAATCACACCACTGGTCCTAAGCTGCGCACTCTCAAGCGACACACCGTGACCACCGGCCAACGACGAATCTCCCTCGATCGTGATGCTTCCTGCAGTGGAGATGATTCCCGTCGACGAAAGCGATACCCCGTAAAACGGTACTCCTCCTGCCCCGCCACCTGCCGAGCCGCGACCTTTCAGGACAACACTGCCTGAACTGGAGTACAATGACGCATCCTCGATACTAATTCCCGAGAACGGTCCCGATGCCGATATCACCCGCTGATTAGCCGAAAGAGTGATGTCCCCGCTCGCGCTTGTGAGCTTCGCCCCGCCTTTCATCATCAGCACTCTTGCTGAATCCAGTCGGATGTCGCCATTCCCCGCGACAGCAATGTCACTGCCGATACCCGGCATTTCGATACGATTGGCTGCAAACGCAGCGACGTTCCGGTCCGCGGGCAGTTCGAGCTTCCCTGCGAAAATGATCTCGTCGAGCGGCGCTGCAGGCGTGCCGATGTTCAGATCGGCCTGGATCTCCGCAAGATCATTGACAACGATGCTGCTAGCGCCATTTCGCTGACGAATGTTGGCCGATCCAGACGGACTGATGAACGCCACCTGGACAATCACGGCAGGATCGGCACGAAGCTGAGACAGGTCATTTTCCGGGTCGCCGTCGTCTTCAAGAATCGCATGCACCGGTGCAGCTTCGGGCAGCTGAAAGTACATGTCAGTAACCGGTGTACGACTGAAGAACTGCTCCAGGCCTGCATAGCGCACGGTTCCCGACTGGCTGTACGCTGCCGAACCACCGTCCGCATCGAAGAAGTCAAACGTTACGCTTGTCTGGTTACCCGCAAACGTCGTCAGCGCGTCATGACCCAAAGCTGCGTTGATTCTGATTTCTCCCGAAAATTCCGGGGACGCGATGGTGAGTGATTTTCGATCCGTTGACAACGCCCATCCCGTAGGGGCCTGCAGGAATGTTTCGTTCGCGTCCGATATCGACAGCGTCGCGCCGCGGTCAAACATGAAACGGTTGTTTCGTCCAAATGGGGAAACATCGGTAACAACCAAATGTCCCTCGATGATCTCAGCCCATAGTGTGCCGACCACGAAATCTCGCTGCCAATGGCCACCGGCCGTGCCGTTTGCGTCACCGTCAAGGGGATTGCCAAAGAAATCGGTGATCGGGTCACTGACGGTCAGCCTGTAGAGGTCCTGGGGTAACGCGGAGAAAGACAGAGTCGCGATGTTGTCTTCGGCAATCGCCGCGATTGCTGTTTCCTCATCATCGCTCGTTCCCAGGAGTCCATCGACTCCCGCTCGCTGGAGTTTGTAGTTCGCCCACAGGTCGGCCCCGACGACGACTTCACTGAATGTCACACTCAGCGACGTTGCCTCGGCTGACAGTGTCCCGGTGGGAACAAAGCTGGCCGTGGTGACCGTCGGAGGAACCTCATCTACGTCGCCGACCAGAATTGTCAATCGCTTTTCAAACGGCAGTCCACCCTGATCGGTGCTGCGGACACGAATGGAGTAGCTGGATTTGGTTTCGAAATCCGGACTCACCAGAATCTTTAAGCGATCGCCTGCAATTTCGAAAGCTCCGTTGTCGGAATCTCCGCCGCCTGAAACGAGTGAGTAGGTATGCGTATCGCCGATGGAATCCGTGGTGGTAAAGGTGCCGAGCAGAGTGTTCACCGGCGCATTCTCAATCGCCACCGCCAGAGAAAGTTGCAGGTCCGTCGGGGCTGTATTCGGGTCGCCCAAATATCTGGCAAACGCAAAGTCGTATCCGCCGCGCCGGATGGTGTCGCCTGCTAAAAGAATTCTCCCGTCTGGCTGTAAGCGAATCGTGCCCGCGCCAGGAATCGCGAATGCGTCTAAAGAGGAATTGAGCGATGTGAAGGCTCGACCGCTGGTTCCATATGTCGTGTCGTCACTACCATCCGGATTGAGTCTCGTACTGGCAAAATACGAATCGAATAAAGCAATACCATATCCTCCGACAATAATCTTGCCATCGGATTGAACCGTGACGTCCTCCGCGATGATCGAAACGGTTCCGGAAGGCTCGATCAGGCGCGTTCCAACGGTGCCAAACGTGGGATCGAGTACTCCGTTGCTCTTAAATCGAGAGACGCCCGACGGGTTGCCGAAGGCACCCAACAGGACAGGGCCGCCAGTGCTGCCCGTGACCAGGATGTCGCCGTTGGGTGCCAGCGCGATACCAACTGCCGATTGCAGTGCGCCGGGCCCGCCGGTGGTCACAATGCGACCATTATCTCCGAAGTTCGTGTCGCGGGCCCCGGTGCTCGTGACGCGAGCAAGAGCCGCGGCTACGGGCTGAAAATGGGAACCGAGAAGGTGACCGACCATGATCACCGATCCGTTGGGCTGGACAAGGATACGGTTTAGTTCCTGAGAGCCGATGTAATCCCCAGGCGTCCCGGGAGTGCCCGAAAAGGCGATCGTTGTATTAGCAAAGCCGGCGTCGTCAACCCCAGCCCGCGAATCGAACGCCGACAGGCCAAAGACACGTTCAATCTCAATTCCAAACTCTGCAGTGCCCCCGACCAGAATCCGGTCGTATGCTTCGGTCCCATCTGAAGTTGGAAAGACGACAATGTCACTCACACGACTGCCCGCCAGGAAACCACCGACGGGGACGGCACTGTCATCAAATGGGAACGTCAACACTCCATCCAGATCAAACGCAGGGTCCAGCGGACGGTTCGTATTGTCCAGCGAACCATCGGCGAGCAGTCGAATGATAAAGGAGGTATGCACCGCAGCAACAGCATCGCCACCCCAACCCGTCACAAGAATCTTGCCGTCTGTCTGGATCGCAACACCGGTGACGTGCTGCAAGTTGATACCGAATGGCACCATGTCTATTAAGGATTTGCCATCCACTTCAAACGAAAGGTCCAGCACACCGGCGGGCGTGTACTTCGCAACAACGACCCTTGATTCCAGCGCGACCCCGATTTGAGTCGTTCCGACGGCAATGATGGAGCCGTCGCTCGTCAGAGCCATATCTCCAAACCGATCGTAACCACCCGCGAGATCAGAGATCAGTTTGCCGTCGAAGTCGAAGGTCAGATCCGGGTCCCCGGCACTCAGCAGCACCCGGGTTTCCATTGTCTCAACCATGGCCCTGCCACTCATTGTGCGGCGCAGGGGCGAGCGACGGTTCATGCGAGTTCGACGCCCTGTCGGAAAGAATTCACCCGAGACGCGCGTCCACCAGTGTGAAAGCAGATTTGTCATGATTCGTTTCAGTCCGTGGTGAGGGCGTAGGGACTCAAATCAGCCGACAGCGCTAGCTGCGGGCCAGAGACTGAACACAAAGGCCCGACGCTAGCGCGTTCGGCTGGGCAAAGTCCACGCCATTGGGGCTTGCCCCGGTGGTTCAACGGCTTTTGCACTAGGGCTGTTCCCATGCGGATTCCCGGGCGAGGTATACGCTCAGGCGCGCCGGGTGGCTGTTCATGCCACGAAAGACGAAAGAATTCGGAATGGATTGGGATTTGGCGAAAAGTGGACTGCTTCCCAATTTGCCTGGCATGAGGTGTTGCGAAGACGCATGACAGAATGCGAAGTCCCTGAGAGGAAGCTCCTGCTCCTTCCTCTGAGACCGGACGGAAAATCA
>JANNGQ010000629.1:0-3613 GCA_031403975.1 Planctomycetota bacterium | reverse complement strand
CTCGAAAGCGGATGCGGCGACATGTGCTGGAATCTGACTTCGCGCTCACGATTGCCGTCGAGACGATTGAAAAAGTCAGACGCGGTGAACTGCCCTTTGAAAGAACTCTTCGGACGTCCGAAACAGAAGAGGTTCGCAAAGAGCAGATTGAAGGCCGCATGGACCTGAACCTGAAGACTCTGCGCTACCTGATGGAAATCAGCAAGGCAGAGTTTTTCCAGTGGCGTGCGCTGCCTGACAACTCCAAAGAGAAACCGATTCTGGCAGAATCACTCCGCATCCGCCGCCGCAAGATGTGTTCACTGTGCGAAGAACTGAGTGTACGAACCCACCGCCTTCAGCCTGTCCTGAAGCGGATGCTGCAGATCGGTGAACGAATCGAACAACTGAAGGATGAGATCTCCTGCCTGCGCGGTATGAAGACTGCCGACAGTGAACGTCATGCTCTTGAACGCGAACTGGAAGAGTATGTGCAGATGCTGATGGAGACTCCGGATCAGTACATCCGCCGCTGCCGCGAAATCCGCAAGCGAATGGATGGCTGGACCGATGCCAAGCAAAAGCTGTCCGGCGGAAACCTTCGCCTGGTCGTTTCGATCGCGAAGAAATACCGCAACCGGGGCCTGAGCTTCCTGGACCTGATTCAGGAAGGCAATGCCGGCCTGATGCGCGGCGTCGAGAAGTACGAGTACCGGCGCGGCTACAAGTTCTCGACGTATGCGACCTGGTGGATTCGTCAGGCGATCACTCGGGCTGTGGCCGACCACGCCCGCACGATCCGCATTCCCGTGCATATGTTCCAGAGCATCTCAATGCTGAAGGCCAAGGCGGAAGAAATCCGTCAGAACACCGGTCGCGAACCCAGCAACGAAGAGCTGGCAGAAGCCGTCGGGATGAGCATCGAGGAAACCGAGCGCATCATGAAGACGTGGAAGCATCCCATCAGCCTGGATACTCCCGTCGGTGAGAGCGAAGACAGCAGCTTTGGAGAATTCCTTGAGGACAGCCACGAAAGCAGTCCGGCAGAATCCGCTGCCAAGCAGATGCTGCGTGACAAGATTGATCATGTGCTCAAGAGTCTGACCTATCGCGAGCGTGAGATTATTAAACTGCGTTATGGTCTGGGTGACGGTTACAGTTACACGCTGGAAGAAACGGGACGAATCTTCAAGGTCACGCGGGAACGCATCCGGCAGATTGAAAGCAAGGCGCTGAAGAAACTGCAGCACCACACTCGGGCAATTCACCTGCGTGGATTTGTCGACATGGCTGACGATGATGTTCCAATGCCGGTGATCGCAGAAACCGAGGTCGTTTTCGAAGAGGCCGGAGCGGCATAACGCCACACACGCAGTCTGAGGAAACAAAGTTAAGAAGCCCGGCGTCATCAATACGCTGGGCTTCCTTTTTTTGCAGGGTCCGGACCGATGAAGAAATGCCGTCGTTGTGCCAAACCGGCCACACTGCACATCACAGAAATTCGTAATGGTCAGGCGGCTGCCGTGCATCTGTGCGACACTTGCGCGCGGGAGTACCTCGAGAAGACGCCGGCTTCGGAGGAACCTGCCGGCGGATCGGATCTCGCTTCCAAACTCGATGAACTGATGGCGGATACCAGCGAATCACCCGCATCATGTCCGAACTGCGGCATTTCGTTCAACGAGTTCCGGGAATGCGGTCGTTTTGGCTGCTCTCACGACTATTCTGAGTTTATGACAGAGCTCCTGCCGCTTCTGGAGAACATCCATGAAGAAGGTCGGCACACGGGCAAACAACCGCGCAGCATCGTCATCGGAACCCAGGAACAGGGTCGCCTGATACAACTGCGGAGCGAACAGCGCAACGCCATCGAAGCCGAAAACTACGAGGCTGCCGCGAGACTGCGGGATGAAATCTCGACACTCGAGGCGTCACTGCGAAGTGAACCCGCAGAGAAACCCCGACGAAAGAAGAAGGTGCCGGATCCGGAAGCGAAGCAGCAGTGATTGCCGACTTCGGTTTCCCATTCATTTCCAGTCCACAACATCGCGTGGCAGGATCGCTGACGATTTGAACTTCTGGACTGGTGGAAAAACATGCGGATCGGTTCATCGTTCGTCTGAATTCAACCGCGGGCCGGGTCGTCGCATGTCGCCTTCTCGCATCGTGATGTGTTCACGGTCCCAGAATTCTGCCAGCGGAACGACGTGCTTGCGAGTCATCTGCAGTGCGTCGCGGATCTCAGCCAGCGTTGCCTGCGGCTGAGTCGCAAAGAGCGTGACTAACCCCTTGCGAAGTGATTCAAGTCCATCCGGAGAATAGGAAAGGTCCGCACTGACCGCGACCAGCGTTCCGTCGTCATGGCACAGTTGCAGAAGCTGCGCGATGTCAGTTGCCGACAATCGGTCGGTCGCTGCAAACAGCTCTTTGTGAGTCGGCGGTGTGCGGGCGTTCCGAGCGATCATCGGCAGCAGCAGATCCAGCACTTCCCGTTGCCGCTTTGTCAGTGACACCTGCTGATCGGCCGGGCCGATGAGTTCAGCTCGCTGAACCAGATCGCCCGACTTCAGCAGCCGATCAATTGCGAAGGCAACATGGGGAGCTCCTTCGATTCCGCGGCAGAGTGACACCACCAGCGTCCGGGGCAGCATGCGTTGAGGACTGCGTCGGAGCAGCTCCTGCCGGACAATGCCGACGACACTGCGGCTCAGCTTCTGAAGCCACCGATCATGAATCCACTGGCCGGTGTGAGTATCGCGCCGGATATCTTCCAGCGCGCTCGCCACAGGATGATGCCGGTCATTCAGCAATCGATCGAATTCAGCATCGCCGATTCCCAGACGCTGGCGGGATTCCTGTACCGTGACTGACGGCTGATGCTGCAACAGTCCCCCAAGCCGTTCGGCGGGATCCGTGCTCGCGGCCGGCTGGCATCGAACAGTCAGATCGCGGACTCGCCGCGTACCTGGAAGCGGATCGATCACACGGCCACCTCCGACGGTCAATGAGGACGATGTCCGCAGAATGAATCTCTGCCCCCACTCAAGGACCAGCGGTTCCCGCAGTCGAATGTCGGCAAATCCCCGACCGCCGGGAGCAACTCCCGGATCGTTAAGTCGCAGTCGTGCGATGACAGCCGACGTTCCGGCGTGCAGTGTCAACACCTGGCGATGTCGCAACGACCGGGACGAATGAGAAAGGCATTCAATCTCGGCGAGAAACCGAGCGGTCGGAATCAGCAGTCCCGGCGTCGCCAGTTCCTGGCCTCGGTAAACTTCATCCAGTGATATGCCGGCCAGATTGATCGCAGCGCGTCGGTGCGCGTCGGTATGACTGACCGAGGCTCCATGATGCTGAACAGAACGGACGCGGACGCGCCGCTGCTGCGGCAGCAATTCCAGTTCTTCACCGGCCGCCACTCTTCCCGACAGCACAGAACCTGTCACGATCGTCCCGCGGCCGGGGAGCGTAAAGACTCGATCAATCGGCAGGCGAAACACCGGGCTGGCGTCTCGCACAGCTCAATCTCGGCACCCGCCATTAGGGCACCATGCCGCAAGAACCACCTGCGGATTTCCGCAGCACCTGTGGATACGCTGTTGAAAAACGCGCCCACCAGGACCGATCGGCAACC
>JANNGQ010000628.1:0-4873 GCA_031403975.1 Planctomycetota bacterium | reverse complement strand
GGTGTTTTCCACGCGACGTTCTCAGTTTCGCTCCATGTCAGAGGCAGATCAGTCGCCGTCGAATGCCCCTGACCGTCCGGCCCGCGGAACTGCGGCCATTCGTCATCGGCGAAGCAAGGACATGCGGACGTAGTCAAAATGAGCGGCAACACGAGTAACAGAACTCTTAATCGCACTGCGATACCTCAGTCCACTAAGAACAGCAATACTTCGCGGCAATTCCCCGCAACGGTCAGACTATCGTGTCCATCGCAGGGTGGGTCAAGCGCAGCATGCATGCTCAGCGATTCGGGTGTCATTACTCGCTTCCGACGAGGTCCCGGATTTCGCGCTTTGCAAAAGTGAACCATCGAAGTCCTGTCAGGGCCACTCCCAAAACGCTACCATCCCGCTTTGACGGCTGTCGCAGTGATTCCGTCCTCCATTCGATCTCTTCAACACCAGCTATGAATCAGAAACATGGCCAAGAAATCCATTGCCGATGTGAACGTGTCCGGCAGGACCGTGCTGATGCGTGTCGACTTCAATGTACCTCTGGACGACAACTGCACGGTCACCGACGACCGGCGGATCCGGATGGCGATTCCGTCGATCAAGTCTGTCGTCGACCGAGGTGGCAAGCTGATTCTCTGCAGCCATCTCGGACGCCCGGAACCCGGCAAGGACAATTCGAAAGAAAGCCTGAAACCCGCAGCTGAAATCCTGGCGGCCTTGCTCGGACGGCCTGTCGCTTTTGCAATTGATGCCGTCGACACGGATGCGACCACGAAAGTGGCCGCTCTGAAGAACGGCGATGTCCTGCTGCTGGAGAATCTTCGCTTCTACAAAGGTGAACAGAAGGCAGATCCGGAGTTTGCAGGCAAGCTGGCGGCGTTTGCGGAGATCTACTGCAACGATGCATTCGGTACCTGTCACCGCAAAGACGCTTCGATGGTTGCCGTCCCTCAGGCGATGTCCGGCAAGCCGCGCGTTGTCGGGTTTCTGGTGCAGAAGGAGATTCAGTACCTTTCCGATGCCATCGCAAATCCGCAGCGACCGTTTATCGCAATCCTTGGCGGCGCCAAAGTCTCTGACAAAATCAACGTAATCAGAAACCTGCTGCGTATTTGCGATCAAGTGCTGATCGGCGGAGCGATGGCCTACACATTTTCGCTTGCCACCGGCGGCAAAGTTGGCAAGAGCCGTGTGGAACTCGACAAAGTGGAACTGGCCAAAGAACTGATTCAGATCGGCGGCAGCAAACTGGTTCTGCCGCTGGATACTCACTGCGGCGACGCCTTCAACGGCGACTGTAACAAAATCATCGTGAAGGCGGGCGAAATCCCGGACACTTTTCAGGGCTTCGACATCGGCCCGAAAACGGCAAAGCTGTATGCCGCGGAAGTCAGCAAAGCAAAGACGGTCGTGTGGAACGGGCCAATGGGCGTCTTCGAAATGCCGCCCTTCGATGAGGGCACTCGGGCCGTGGCAGAGGCCATCGCCAACAGTTCCTCCACAAGCATCATCGGCGGTGGTGACAGCGCCGCGGCCATTCAGCAACTCGGCTTCGCCGACAAAGTATCCCACGTCAGCACCGGCGGCGGTGCCAGCCTGTCGATGTTGGAAGGCGAGAAGTTTGCGGCGGTGGAACTACTGGATGAGGCGTGAATCCCGGTTGAGTCGACCTTTTGGTTTCCCAGGGGAGTCCGCCATTGCCGTCGGGCACTGTGATCGATTCTGATCGTTCTGATTTTGAATCTTCAACCTTTACGGCAGTGAAATCACTGAGTGAGCAAGCACGAAAAAACACTGCTTAAGATCCTGCGCGGGAATGCCGATGCCAACATTGCGTTCGAAGGATTGTGTGGACTGCTCAGGCACCTTGGATTTGAAGAGCGGATTCGGGGCAGCCATCATGTATTCACCAAAGACAACGTCGAGGAAATCCTGAACATTCAGCCGAGCGGGGCAAACGCAAAGCCATACCAAGTCAAGCAGGTTCGAGGTATCCTACTTCGATATCAGATGGCAGGAGAAGACGATGTCGAGTGACTACAAATATGAGATTATCATCTACTGGAGTGAAGAGGACGCAGCATTCATCGCTGAGGTGCCTGAATTGGCTGGATGTGCAGCGGATGGGAAGACATCCGCTGAGGCACTTGCAAATGCGGATTCGGTGATTGCGGAATGGATTGCAACGGCCCGGGAACTGGGTCGCCCAGTGCCAGTACCCAGAGGACGTCTCATGTTTGCTTAGTTGTGGAATCTTTGTTCCGCCGTTCCCATGGCGGGAGATCTCGACTTTAATCAACTTCTTTAGACGGCTTTGGAGTGCTTTAGTCGGCGGCTTGATGATCGCAGTCAGCCATGACAAACTTCAAAACAGCGTTCCGTCGTCGGCATCTTCTGCTGACGGAACCTTGGGTGACGTGCCTGCCGCTTCTCTCCCTGGCCGGCTGATTGTTGCCGTCGCATCGAATGGTTCGGTAAGGACGTCGCCCTCCGGAGCCAGTTGTGTCACCAGTTCAATCCGCTGAGCCGCGGCGTCCAGCCTGCGATGGCAGACTCGAAGCAAGGCCATGCCGCGTTCAAACTGCGCGAGCGATTCATCCAGAGTTTCCTGGCCAGATTCCAGGCGTGAGACGATCTGGCTCAGTTCCGTCATTGCGGATTCCAGAGGGATCTCTTCTGTGCTACCGGTGTCGCCGTCGGTTGACTGTGCTTTTCGTTTGGCCATGTCAGGAACCCAGAGAGAGAGTTGGATCGGCAGCAGGCGGACCAGGGCTGACTCAAATGCTGTGCAGGAACCGGGGCGGGACTGTAGCACAAAACCTGTGTTTCAAGCGCAGGATGGCGCAAGGCACCGGTGTGGTCGTGTCGATAAAACCAGGAAGCACCGACGGCCGGCGCCGCAGCACGTTGAAGGCTTTTCGTAGCCGAATTCGTGAGAATCCGGATGGATTTGGATTGGCCCGAAGTCTCACGACTTCGGCCACAACTCCGCCCCTGAAGATTTCATTGAAGGAGATCATTCAGGGTATTGCCAACGGTGCCCCGCGCAGCAGTCAGACGGCAGCGGCTGATTCGGTTGCAGCGGTGCAGGCGATCGTGCCGGATGTACCCGCGAGGACGGTGCAACCGATACAGATTCCCTGCGACTCCAGATGAAGCGGTTCGTGGAATGTTTCAGAAACTCACCATCGCGCTCCATGTGCTAGGTTCCCACTATCGAGCCTCGTCTCTTGTCTGCATTTCCTGCGGCTTACGGTCAATACCGTTTCAGCATGGAAACGCCGACCGTCCGGTCTGCCACAGGACAGTGTCGCATGGATCCCAGCCACCTCAAGGAACTGGTCACGCTTGAAGACAGCTACTGGTGGCATGTTGCCAAGCGGCAACTCGTGACGCACCTGCTGAAAACATTCTGCCCGGCGCCCGGGAGACTGGTTGAAGGTGGCATCGGGTCGGGTCGAAATCTTGTCGAATTCAATAACCTCGGCTACGACGTGACTGGCTTCGACCTGATGCCGGAATCTGTACGGCACGTCCGTGACCGGGGAATTGAAGATGTACGAGTTCACGATCTCGGCCAGCCATGGCCCGTGGAAAATTCATCGTTGCGAGCCGTGGTGCTGCTGGATGTTCTGGAGCACGTCGAAGATCCGGCATGTGTTCTAAGGCATGCTCATGCCGCCCTGTCCGACGACGGTGCCGTCATCATCACTGTGCCGGCCCATCCGTGGCTGTTCAGTCGCTGGGACGAACAACTCGGGCATTACCGCCGCTATACAATCAAACAGTTCCGCCAGCACGCCGCGGAAGGAGGGTTTCGTGTTTCCTGGCTGAACTACTGGAACAGTTTCACGATGCCGGCGGCAGTTGCCGTACGAGGCTGGGAGAAGCTGTTTCCGAAGAGAACTCAGCCGGACTTCCCGTGTGTTTCTCCAATGACCAACCGCGCATTGCTGAAGGCCGCCGCTGCCGAACGCTGGTGTCTGGGCCACATCGGGATTCCGACCGGACTGTCTATCGCAGGAGTACTGCAGAAATGATCGCGCAGCTTCCTTCGGGAATTCGTAGCCGGCATTCGGTCGAAGTGTCCGTTGTGCTGCCGGTGTTCAACGAAACAGTCATCCTCCGCGAACTGACACAGCGAATCGTGACTGTCATGGAAGGCGATTCACTGCAGTTTGAAATTGTGTATGTCAACGACGGTTCGTCCGACGGCTCCTGTGAGACCCTGAACGCATTGGCGGCCGAAGATTCCCGCATCGTTGTTGTGCATCTTTCCCGTAACTTCGGACATCAGCCGGCCGTTCATGCCGGACTCGAACATGCGTCCGGTCACGTCGTGATCGTGATGGATTCGGACCTGCAGGACGATCCTCTGGCGATTCCCCGATTTCTGGATCAATGGGAGCAGGGTTTCGACGTCGTCTATGCTCAGCGCATCAAACGCAAGGAGAACGCCGCGAAACGATTCCTGTTCTACGGTTTCTACCGGGTACTGAATTCGATCGCCGACAGTCCGATCCCGTCTGATGCGGGCAACTTCGGACTGATGGACCGCAAAGTCGTCAGCGCGCTGCTGCAGCTTCCCGAGTGTGATCGGTTCTTTCCCGGCCTTCGCAGCTGGGCCGGGTTTCGTCAGACCGGCATCCAGGTTGAACGCGCCGCTCGTCACGACAACACTCCCAGAGTTTCATTGCGAGGGCTGTTCCGGCTGGCCAAGACTGCGATCTTTTCGTTCTCGGCGTTCCCTTTGAAGTTCTTCTACGTGATTGCGGCGATTTCCGCGGCAGTCTGCGCCGCGTCGATCGGATTTGTCGTCTGGCACAAGGCCCTGACAGGACTGGCGGTGCCCGGCTGGGCCTCCACGATTATCACAGCG